>CAYGYF010000020.1:0-15758 GCA_964354065.1 uncultured Dehalococcoidia bacterium
CAGAAGCCGATGCCGCGTCCCTCCTGGCGCATGTAGACGAAGACGCCGCGCCCCTCCTGCACGATGCGGTCCAAGGCCAACTCCACCTGCTCGCCGCAGTCGCAGCGCAGGCTGTGGAAGACATCGCCGGTGACGCACTGGCTGTGCACCCGCACCAGCACCGGCTCCGGGGTGGAGATGTCGCCCATGACCAGAGCGGCGTGCTCATCGGGGTCGATGACGCTGCGATAGGCGACGATCCGGAAGTCGCCCCAGCGAGTGGGCATGACGGTCTCGGCCATCCGTTGCACCAGCTTTTCCCGCCGCCCGCGATAGGCGATGAGCTGGTTGACGCTGAGGATCTTGAGGCGATGGCGGGCAGCGAACCGCTTCAGGTCGGGCAGGCGGGCCATGGAGCCGTCGGCCTTCATGATCTCGCAGAGAATCGCCGCCGGGTGGAGGCCGGCCAGGCGGCACAGGTCTATCGTGGCCTCGGTCTGGCCCGCTCGCACCAGCACGCCGCCCTCCCGGGCCCGCAGGGGGAACATGTGGCCGGGCATCACCAGGTCCTCGGGCCTGGTGGCTGGGTCGATGAGAACACGCACGGTTTGGGCACGGTCATGGGCCGAAATGCCGGTGGTGACGCCCTGGCCGGCCTCCACCGAGATGGTGAAGCCGGTGCCGAAGCGCGATCTGTTGTCCCCCACCATCATGGGGATGCGCAGCTCGTCCAGCCGCGCGCCGGTCATGGGGACACAAACGAGGCCGCGGCCGTACTTCGTCATGAAGTTGATGGCTTCGGGCGTCACGTACTGGGCGGGCAGGGTGAGGTCGCCCTCATTCTCCCGGCTCTCGTCGTCGACGATGATGACGAAGCGACCTTGGCGATACTCCTCGATCGCCTCCTCGATAGTTGCCATCACCATGACCCCATCCCTCGCGCCTCCAGCCAAGTCGCCGCTGTCCGTTTGGTCGCTAGTCAGGGCTGGCCTCCTGGAGCAGTTGCTCGACGTAGCGGGCTATGATATCCGACTCCAAGTTTACCGCATCTCCTAGCTTTCGGCGAGTCAGGTTAGTGTTCTCCTGGGTGTAGAGCACCAGGGACACGGCGAACGAACTCTCATCGCGGTCTATCACCGTAAGGCTAACGCCGTCCACGCTGATCGGCCCCTTGACCACCACGTAGCGCATGATCTCGGGCGGGGCAGCGTAGCGGGCGATGATGGCGTCCTCCTCAGGCGTGAGGGAGAGGAGGGTGCCGGTGGCCTCCACCACTCCTCGCACCAGATGGCCGCCGAGGCGGTCGCTGAGGGCAAGGGCCCGCTCCAGGTTCACCAGGTCGCCCGGCTTGAGCCGGCCCAGGTTGCTGCGGCGATAGGTCTCGGGCATGACGTTGGCGGTGAAGCTATCGTCCTCCAGGTGGGCCACCGTCAGGTCAACGCCGTTGATGGCGATGCTGTCGCCGAGGTTGGTGCCGCGCAGGATCTTACGACAGGCGATGACCAGCGTGCCTCGGCTGGCCTCCTTGACCGTACCCGCTTCCTCGACGATGCCCGTAAACATTGTTAGTGAACACTCACTATGATACTGAAAGGCGGGCGGCTGTCAAGGGAGAACATCCAGGGTTCTGAATAAGTCTGTCATGCTGAGCGAAGCGAAGCATCTCAAAGGTGCGGCCATATTAGACCCTTCGCTGTCGCTCAGGGTGACAAGGGGCCCCGAGAGACGTCCGACAAGGGGCTGCTCCGTGCACTCCCATTTCTTGAGAGCTCCCTCATTGCTCCCCCCGCGACCTTCATTCGCCCCGTTTCTCCGGATACCCCGTCACCAGCACGTCCTCCCCCAGGCGCTCCACCGTGACCCCTCGCAGCCGCCAGGCATCGGCCAGGCGCTGGGCGCCCCGGCCGGCCACCGCCGCCGGCGCCTCCGCCGCGCCGATGATCAGGGGGGCGATGACCGCCTGCACCTTGTCCACCAGCGCCTGATCGAACAGCGAGCCCAGAAGAACGCCTCCTCCCTCTACCAGGAGGAAGAGGATGCCCCGCTCGCCCAACGTCCTCAACAGGGCGCCGAGATCGAGGGAATCGCCGTCGCAGGGCAGGACCAGCACCTCGGCCCCTGCCGCCTCCATGGTCGCTCGCCATGATGGGTCCGAGCGCCCACTGGTGGCGATGAGCACCCGCCCCGGCCCCTGAAGCACGCGAGCGGTCGGCGGCGTGCGGCCGCGGCTGTCGGCCACCACCCGCAGGGGCTGGCGCTCCGCCTCCTGGCCGCCAGGGCGGGCGGTGAGCTGGGGGTCGTCCACAAGGATGGTGTTCACCCCCACCAGGATGGCGTCCACCGCCACCCGCTGCTGATGGGCCCACTCGCGGGTCTGGGGCCCGCTGATCCAGCGGGACTGGCCGCTGGCGGCAGCGATGCGGCCGTCCAGGCTGGCGGCGAACTTGGCGATGACGAAAGGGAGGCCCGTGGTGCGATGCTTGATATAGGCCTCGTTGAGGCGCCGCGCCTCCTCTTCGCCCTCGCCCACGTGCACGGCGATGCCCGCCGCCGCCAGTTGGTCGCGGCCGCTGCCGTTCACGTTGGGGTCGGGGTCGAGCGTGGCCAGGTGCACCTCGGCCACGCCGGCGGCGATGATGGCCTCGGTGCAGGGCGGGGTGCGGCCGTGGTGGCAGCAGGGCTCCAGGCTGACGTACAGAGTGGCGCCGCGGGCCGCCTCGCCCGCCTGGCCCAGGGCCACGATCTCGGCATGAGGGCCGCCCGGCGGCTGGGTATAGCCCTCGCCCACTACCCGCCCGGAGCGCACCAGCACAGCCCCCACCGCCGGGTTGGGGCTAACCCGTCCCAGGGCCTGGCGGGCCAGGGCCAGGGCTCGCTGCATGTAGTCCATGGCGATCAGTCGGTCTTTGGGTCGAAGTCTCGGTGGGCGCGACTGGCGGTCGGCCCCGTTTGTCCCTGGTACTTGCTGCCCAGCTCGGGGGAGCCGTACAGCCTTTGGGCGGGGGTCGTCAGACGGAGGAAAGATATCTGGCAGATGCGCATGCCGGGGTAGACGGCGATGGCCATCTTGGCCACGTTGGACAGCTCCAGGGTCAGCGTGCCAGTCCAGCCGGGGTCGACGAAGCCGGCCGTAGCGTGGATGAGCAGGCCCAGGCGGCCCAGCGAGCTCTTGCCGTCCACGCGGGCCACGATGTCGTCGGGAAGGGTTATCGTCTCCACGGTCGCCGCCAGGATGAACTCGCCCGGCTGAATGACGAACGGATCCTCTTCGGCCACCTCCACCAACTCGGTGAAGCCCTCCATGGGCTGGCCGACGTCCAGATAGGGGCGAGGCAACACGCCCACCCGAAAGACTCGAAACAGGCGATCGAGGTGCAGGTCAACGCTGGACGGCTGGATGCAGCCGTCGTCCAGGGGATCGATGACCAGACGCCCGCGGGCGATCTCCTCGCGGATGGAGCGATCGCTAAGAACCACTGGCTAGTTCATCGCCTCCGCCTTCGGTGGCGTCATTCTAGCACCGGCTCGGCCCCAGCGGCAACGGGGGCTGGAAGCCCAACCGCTGCTCCCAGCCCCGCTGCTCTATCAGCTTATGGCGAAGGCCAGGCTGATGTTGGAGACCACCACCACCTCCGCGGGCATGGCCGGGTCGTAGCTCGAGCCCTCGTACCCGTACGCGCCGTAGTAGGATATCTCAAAGGTCGGGTCGCAGGGAGACAGCCCGTAGGGGCTGTAGGAGTACTCGGAGGCCCCCAGGATGTCGCCCAGGGATACCCCCAGGGCCTCGGCCAGGCCGCGGCCGTTGTCGCGGGCGTCCTCGATGGCCGCCGTGCGCGCCTGCCCCAGGAGGACGTCGCAGTCGTCCACCGTATAGAGGACGCTGACGTTCTGGATGATAAGGCTGCCGTCGGCGGGGACGGCCGCGTTGACAGCGTCCACCAGGGCCCCCACCTTGCCGACGTCACGGAGGTTCACCGCTATCCGGGCGCTACCCTCCGACCCATAGGAGCCGTAGTAGCTGCTGGGGTAGACGGTCACCTCGATGTCGGCGTCGGAGATGCCCTGGGCCTTAATGGCGTCGATGAGCGGCTTCAGAGCGGCCTCGGTCAGCGGCGTCGCCGTCGGCGTCGGTGTCACCGGTATCGTCTCGGGCGTCACCGTCGGCTCAGACGGCATCACGTCCGAAGAAACAGCCTTTTCAGGATAGGGATAGGGGCCCCCAAAGTAGCCGGCACCCACCGAGAACTGGACGCGGGCGGCGTCGGCGGGGGAGGTGGCGCGACCGAAGCCCTGGACGGTGATGCCTGTCAAACCTTGCGCCTGGACCAGGGGCGAGGCGAAGGAGCCATCGCCCCCCCGGCCGCCGATGATGCTGCCAGCGGGATAGGCCACTTGGACGGAGGGTGCGCTAGCGACGGCGGACTCTTCCTTGCCGGTGGTCGCTGCCTGATAGGGGACGGCGGCCGCTGCCGACGCTCCGCCCACCGCCGTCTCTCCCGTCTCCTGAGAGGCCGCCGCGGAGCCAGCCGCCGCCAGCCCCTTCACGACGGTCACCTTGGCCTCTGCCCCACCGCAGGCGACAGCCAGGACGGCCAGCGCCGCCACCATCGCCAAGAGGGGAACGATAGACTTGATCTTCATGAGCGTCTCCTTTCGCTTCGCTCAAGGCGAGCTCTTTCTAAACCGCTACTGAATACCATACGTTACCTGAACGCTGACCACCACCTCCATCTGGCCGGCGCTGATCTCGGTGCTGCCGCCGGTCGCCGGAGCCGCCATCGCCTGAGCCCCGTAGTAGGACTGAGAGTAGGGCGTGTAAGCGGACTCGCTGATGTAGGTGGGCTTGCCCAGGGTCACGCCGGCCAGACGGGCCAACTCGTCGGCCTTGGCCTGAGCGTCGGCCATGGCCTGCTGGCGGGCCTGGCTGTGCAGGGCCGTCAGCTCGTCGATGGTAAAACTGACGCCGCTCACCTGGGTGAGATCGCCCGCAGCTTCGACGCCGTCATCGATGACCTTGCCCGCCTTGTCGATGTCCCGCACCTTCACCTGGAGCATGTGGGTCACCCGGTAGCCCGTCAGCTTCTGCGGGTTGTACTGGTAGTCGTACTCGGGGTTGATGCTGAACTGGCTGGTCTGGATGTCTTTCTCGACGACGCCGTTGGCCTTCAGCGAGTCGAGAAGGCGAGCCATGGCCGCCTGCACCTTCGAGTTGGCCTCACCCACCGTCATCTCCTTGGCCGAGACGCCGATGCCCAGCAGGGCTACATCGGGCTCAATGGAGACCCGCCCCTCGCCGCTCACGCTGATGCCCTGCGGCCCCGAGTTATCGGACGCCAGTGCCGCCCCCGACGGCGCAGCAGCCCCCGACGAGCCCGGCGACGCCGACGACTCTGAGTCGCAAGCGGCGAACAGGATGGCAGCTAAGAGCGCTCCTATCACTAGAAGGAGCCCTATGCCTTTCTTCACGTGTATCACCTCCTCTGCTCCTGGGAATAGCCTCAAACGCTCGTCCGCCGACGGGCCAGGGCCCACAAGACGAGCAGAACGCCCATGCCGGTGCCCAGGCCCACCTCCAGCCAGCACAGCACCTCCCCCCGCGAGGGTCCGCCGCCCTCTTCCAGAGCGCGGGGCTGAGCCTCGGCCCCGTACAGGTCGCCAGTGGCCGCAGCGGGCGTCGCCGCCTCCTGCGCGCCCTTCTCGGGCTCCCCGCCAGCCGCGGGCGTCGGAACGGTCGCTGCGTAGCCCTCAGGCGGCGGGGCCGGGGTCGCAGTCTCGGCCCCACCCAGGATGGGCAGCGGAAGCCCTGGCGTCGGCGTCTCCTCCTCACCGGTGGCCGGGATGGGCGCTGGCGTTGGCGTCTCCTCCGAGAGCGGGCCAGGCCCGGTGGCCGGGGCAAGCGCTGGCGTCGCGGTCTCCTCACCGCCGGCGGCCTTCGGGGCGGCTGTCACCGCTGGCGTGGCCGCCCCTTCGGCTTCCTGCGCGGGCACCCCTGCTCGCATCGCCAGTTGGGTCTCCGTGGCCGCCGGGACGACCGCTGCCGGCGCCGCCTCCTCACCCCCTCCCCCTGGCAGGCCAGCGAAGTCGCCCAGCATCACCACGGCCAGAGCGAAGGCGGCGGCCGCGGTGGCCAGGCGCAGGCCGAACTCCAGCCGGCGGGCCGCTGGCCGCGGCAGCGCCTCGGCTGCGGGGGCGACCGTCAGGGCGAAGGAGCGAGGCACCTCGGCCAGGGGCAGGCTGCCCAGGACCTCGATGGTGGCCCGCAGCTCCGCCAGCTCCTGCCGGCAGGCCCCGCAGGCGGCCAGATGCTCCTCCAGGCGGCGGCGCGCCCCGGCGGCGAGCAGGCCATCCAGGTAGGCGGAAAACTCGCTGCGAAAGCGGCGATGACGGAATCGAGCCCAGACGTCCAGCATGACTATTCCTCACCCTTTAGACGAAATCGGCGCGGCAGAAGTTCCCGCCGCGCCAGCAGGTACTCACGCATCCTGGCCCGGCCGCGGGCGATGCGCGACTTCACCGTGCCCAGCGAGCAGCCCAGGGCGGCCGTCAGCTCCTCGTAGGTTAGGCCCTGAACGTCGCGGAGAATGACAGCCAGGCGCTGCTCTGGGGGCAGGGCGGCCAGCCCCTGTTGCAGGTGCAGACCCAGCTCGCGCCGCAGAGCCTCGTCCTCGGGGTCAGCCTCCGACGAGGGGACATCGGCCGCGATGCTATCCTCCAGGGATGTGGTGGGGCGGTTGCGCCGGCGGCGCAGCTCGTCGTAGGAGGCGTTGGCGGCGATGCGCAGGAGCCAGGCGCGAAAGTTGCCGCCCCGAAAGCTGCCGATGCGCCGGTAAGCGGTGATGAAGGTGTCCTGGGCAGTGTCCTCGGCCGCCGGCGCCGAGCCGAGCATGCGCAGGCAAAGGTTGTACACCTGCCGCTGGTAGAGCTCCACCAGGGCATTGAAGGCGGTCAGGTCGCCAGCCCGGCTGCGGGCGATGAGCTGTTGTTCGGCGGCACCAACCATCGATCTCTTGTCCGGGCCGATCTTCCGGCCCTGCCTACCGGCAGGCAGGCAGGCCCAGGGCCATTCTAGCAGAAGGGCAGAAGGGGCAGGCGACACCCTCAGGCCTGTGCCGTCGTTATTTCTATTTGGTATACTATGATACGAAGGGCTGGTTGCGCGGGCCAACCCGATATCGCCATGATGTGGGAACCTCGGCGTATAGAACCCGAATTCGAGCCAGGGCTGTTCTACGAACCGGTGGGCAGGCCCGAACCGGAGGTCGTCCGCCCGCGGCGACGGCGGCGCTGGCCCACCCTACTGCGGGAGGTTGTTGAGACCGTCCTATTGGCGCTACTCATCTTCCTGGCCGTGCGCTCGGCGGTGCAGAACTTCAAGGTGGAAGGCCAGAGTATGCTCCCCAGCCTGGAGAGCGGCCAGTACATCATCGTCAACAAGCTGGCCTATGCCCAGTTCGACCTGGGGATGTTCGACTTCCTTCCCTTCTTCGACGCCGGCGAGGACTCCACCCGCCATCTGTTCGGCGGCCCGGACCGAGGCGACGTGATCGTCTTCCAGTCACCCCAGGATGCCAAGCGTGACTTCATCAAGCGGGTCATCGGCGTGCCCGGGGACACGGTCGAGATCCGGGACGGGGTGGTCCTTGTCAACGACGAACCCCTGATGGAACCGTACATAAGCGGCCAGACCAACTGCCCCTGCGGCCCCTGGACCCTGGACGAGCACGAGTACTTCGTCCTGGGCGACCATCGCAACAACAGCAGCGACTCGCGGGCCTTCGGCACCGTCCCTGAGAAGAACATCATCGGCAAGGCCTGGCTATCCTACTGGCCTCCCTCCGAGGCGGGCCTGGCCCCTAACCACTCGGCCACCTTCGCCAGCGACGAGGCGACGGACCAAGGTGTCCCAGGAAACTGAGAGCCTCCTTCGCCAGGTTGGCGCCATCCTCGACGGTCACTTTCTCCTTGCCTCCGGGCGCCATTCGCCCCTATACGTGGAGAAGTTCCGCCTGCTGGAGCAGCCGCCGCAAACGCAAGAGCTATGCCGCAGAATAGCCGACCACTTTCGCCCCCAGAGCGTCCAACTGGTGGCGGCACCCACCACCGGCGGGATCATCCTGAGCTATGAGGTGGCCCGCCAACTGGGCGTGCGGGGCATCTTCGCCGAGAAGGTGCAGGAGGGGCGGCGCTTCGGCCGCGGCTTTCGGGTGACCCCCGGCGAGCGAACCCTGGTGGTGGACGACGTGCTCACCACCGGCGGCAGCATCCGCGAGGTGATAGAGGCGGTGCGGGCCGAAGGCGGCCAGCCCATCGGGGTGGGCGTGCTGGTGGACCGCACCAGCGGGCGGACAGACTTCAGCCTGCCCTTTTTCGCCTGCCTGACTCTCGACTTTCCAGCCTATGACCCAGCCGACTGCCCCCTGTGCGCCCGCCAGATCGCCCTTACCGTCACCTAACGCCCCTGGAAGCTATTTCACAATTCTTTCGGCCTGCCGCAGGCAGGTCGGCACCGCAGCCTTAAGGCGTTCAACCACTCAAATTCACCTCTGCGGGATAAATCCCGCAGCTTCCCCAAAGCTGAGGGTTTCAACCCTCAGACGTGTTTTCATTTTCTCCAAGCCCATTAGGCAGGAGGTACGCTACTCTTTGAAATTGCTCCTACAGCTCTGGCGCCCGCGCTACCTCCGCCCACTCCTTCCGTGGCTTTCCCATCATCAGCACGGCGGGGGCCGCCGCCAGGACGGCCACCGCCAGGATCATGAAGGCCGGCCGCCACGGCCACTATCCCCACCGTCTATTTCCTGGCCCTGCTGACCCTACGCTCGCGGGCAGCGGCCGTCGGCGCTGGCCTGGTGGTGGCCCTCTCCTTCAACTCGTGGGAGGGACTGTCCTCCTTTTCTTGGTGACTTTGCCTCTACTGGCAGTAACAAGAGGGGCCAATCTATCGTCATTTCTCTTAGCTGGATTTGCCGGAATCATAACCTTCACCCTGTACCCGGACAGAGGTTTTCTGCAAGGTTCACCAGGGCAGGAGGAACGGGAATGGCTTATCTCAGAAGGTTGTCTGAGGCGACCGGCCGGGCCAACAAGGCCGAGATACTGGGCGCTATCGACCCCCGCCCCGGCGGCCGTCTTCTGGACTGCGGCTGCGGCGATGGCAAGTTCACCGTCGAAGTCGCCCGCCAGGCCCGCGTATCGGAGGCCTACGGCATCGAGTGCGTGGACAAGCGCATCGAGGAGGCCACCGACCGCGGAGTCATCGTCACCAAGGCCGACCTCAACGAGCCGCTGCCCTACAAGAGCAGCTTCTTCGACGTCGTCCACGCCAACCAGGTCATCGAGCACTTATTCAACATCGACCTCTTCCTGGAGGAGATCAAGAGGGTGCTGCGGCCGGGCGGCTACGCCATCCTCTCCACCAACAACCTGGCTAGCTGGCACAACGTCTTCTCCCTGGCCCTGGGGATGCAGCCCATGCCCATGCCCATCTCCAACAAGGCCCTGGTGGGCAACGGCTCCGACCCCCGGCGCGGTGAACAGCACCCCTTCGACGGCGACGGCCATCTGCACATCTTCAGCTATCAGGGCCTGCGCGAGCTGTGCCTTTATCACGGTCTTGACATCCTGTCCCTGAGGACGGCTGGCTACTACCCGCTTCCGCCCGGGGTAGCCCGTTTGGCGTGCAAAGTGGACAACGTGCACGGAGTGTACTTGATCGCCAAGGTGCGGCCGAGCCAAAACGGCCCATCATCCCGACAAGAGCGGCGAAAGAGCACACCCAGACCCAGATCGGCCTAGCAAGAGGCCGCGCCTGGCCAGGGGCCCTGCGGCATTCTCGGCTTGTGACACCTATCATTCCCTGGTACTCCCCCGCCAGCCATCGGGGAGATAGGAGGAGAGGCAAGATGGAGCGAATCGCAATCGTGGGCTCAGGGGTGGTGGGCAAGGCAACCGGCAAGGGCCTGAGCAGCCTGGGGCACGATGTGGTCTTCGTGGATACCGACCAGGATGTGAGGCGAAGGCTCCACGACGAAGGGTATAAGGCGGTGGAGACCGGCGCCCTGGCCCAGATGCGGCCCTCGATGAGCATGATCTGCGTGCCTACCCCCAACGACCCCTGGGGGCGGCAGGACCTCACCTGTCTCGAGGCGGCGCTGGCTGAGATCGGGCGCCTGCTCCCTGGCTGGGGCTACCACCTGGTGGTGGTTCGCTGCTCAGTCCTGCCCATGGTCAGCGAGCAATGCGTCATCCCGGCCCTGGAGCACGCCTCTGGGGGCAAGGCAGGACGCGACTTCGGGGTGTGCATGAACCCCGAGTTGCTGAGCGAGGCCACGGCCGAGGAAGACTTCCTCCACCCCCGCCTGGTGGTCATCGGCCAGCTTGACCGCAGATCGGGCGATCTCCTGGAGAAGCTCTACAACCCCCTCTGCCGCCAGAATGATACCCCCATCGTTCGCACCGACCTTCGCACGGCGGAGATGGTCAAATGCGCTCACAATCTCTTCAACGCCGCGAAGATCTCCTTTGCCAACGAGATCTGGCTCCTGAGTCGAGAGCTGGGTATCGGCGGCAACCAGGTGATGGCGCTGGTAGCTGCCTCCGCCGAAGGGATGTGGGACCCCCGCTATGGCACTCGCGGTGGCTCCCCCTATGGCGGCAGTTGCCTGCCCAAGTACGTCACCGCCCTGGCGAACTTCGTTAGGGACATGGACTACAGCGCGCCCATGATCGAAGCAACCTTGCAGATCAACGAGAAGATAGCCGAGGCCGCCGCCCCGACACCGCAGCGGCTATTGGCGCCCGCCCCAACACCCGCTATGGTCCCACAGCCTGCCTATCGATAGGCCAGGGGCCTCCGGCACGATAGAGAAAGCATCTGCCAGCGGGACATCCCGCTGGCAGATGCTTTCTCCCCGGCCAAGGGAAGAGAAGGGGGACCCAACGTTATTACTTTTCTTCTGGAACAAAAGACGCACTCACCCCGCGAAGTGTTACAAAGTTCGCCATGCAACGGCAATAGTTAAGGCAGGTAACCGAATGGTTGCCGTTCTCGCCTACCGCCGTTATAGACACATGGACTGGCCCCACATTACGGTGGAGCGTCCGGGCGAAGATCTCTCTATGAGGAAGTATGGCTCGAGGGGAAAGGAGGAGCAGGCCTCACGAAGCGGTAGCCCAGGGCTCGCTCGGTGAAGATGTAGCGGGGGTTGCGGGCGTCATCGCTCAGCTTCTCCCGCAGACGGGCGATGTGCACCTTAAGCATGAACACGTCGTCATCGGCGGCCCACCCCCACACCTTCGTCAGGAGAGTCTTGTGGGGAAGAACGTGGCCGGCGTTCTGCACAAGTTGGGAGAGGAGGCGACACTCGATGGGCGTCAGCCTCACGGGTTGGCCCCGCACGATGATCTGGCGATTAGCGAGATCGACGGTCAGGTCTTGGTCGACCACGATCTGCGAGGAATCCACCGCAGGCTGGGCCTGGGACCGTCGGAGCACGGCCCGGGCGCGGGCCACCAGCTCCAGAGGGCTGAAGGGCTTGACGATGTAGTCGTCAGCGCCCATTCCCAGCCCCTTGAGCCGGTCCAGCTCCTCGCCGTGCACCGTGAGCATCAGGATGGGCACCTCGGAGACCTCCCGCAGGCGGCGGCAGACCTCGAAGCCACTCATCCCCGGCAGGCCCACGTCCAGGATCACCACATCCGGCGACTGGCTCTGGAAGAGCTGTAGGGCCGACTCGCCGTCGGCGGCTGGTATCACTTCGCTACCCGGCCACTGGAGATTAAAGGTCAGGCCGATGATCTCGGACACATCGACTTCATCATCGATGACGAGTATCTTCATGCCGATCCTCCTTGGGAACGGTGAAGTAGAAAGTGCTGCCGCGGCCACTCTGGCTCCTCACCCAGATCCGTCCTCCGTGCAACTCCACCACTGTCTTGGCGATGGCCAGCCCCAGGCCGGACCCCGCCTTGCGCCCCGGCCCGCGCGAGCGCGAGTAGAAGCGTTCGAAGATGTGGGGCTGCTCCTCCAGGGGAATGCCGGGGCCAGTATCGCTGATGCTCACAATGTACGCGTCGCCATCCTCGCGCAGAGCGACAGCAACGTGGCCGTGGCGAGGGGTGAATTTGCAGGAGTTGGACAGCAGGTTCATGAGCGCCTGCTCCAGACGCCCCCGGTCGGCCAGCACGGAGCAAGGGGAAGAGGGCACTTCCATATCCAGTGTTTGATCCTTCTCCTCAGCCAAGGGCTCTACGGCCGCCAGGGCCTCCTCCACGATCACCCGCAGGTCCCAGGGCTGGCGAGAGAGGCTGGCCTCCCCCCGGTGCAGCCGCGTCAGATCCAGGAGCTCCTCCACCAGAGCCTGGAGGCGCTGGGTATTGCGGCTAATGCTTTTGGTCAAGCTGACGGCAGGTCCGTCGCTGTCGGCAGCGGAGATGAGGAGCAGGTCGGCGGCGGCCTTAATGGAGGTGATGGGGGTGAGAAGCTGATGGGAGATGCTGGCCAGGAATTCGTCCTTGAACCGATTGGCCTCGTCCAGGGCTTGGGCGCGGCTGGCCTCAGACAAGAGGCGGGCATTCTCCAGGACCATGGTGATCTGGTTGGCCACCGCCTGGAGGAAGCGCAGATCGCCGGGCGAAAAGGCCTCGAGCTGGTGCAGGCTCACCAGGATCATGGCGCCCAGGATGCGGTCCTTGGCGATGAGAGGGACGCACATGGCGCTCGTGGACTGGCGCAGGCTGTGCTGCCCCTCCCCCTGGAGGTAGACGCGGTTCTCCATGCGCAGGTTTTCGATGTGGGCGGCCACCTCCTCGGGGGTCGAGCAGAGGATGGCCCGCCCCTCCTGGAAGGCCTTGCCCACGATGCCTTCGCCCGACTGGAGGCGGACCCGCGCCAGGAGCCCCGGCTCGTAGCCGATGGAGGCTTTGGCCACCAGGTGTTCCTTGTCCGGGTCGTAGATGAAGAGGGCGGCGGCATCGGCCGCCTCGAAGGTGGCAGCGCTGCGGGCCAGGATGCTCTGGAAAAGGGTCGGCAGGTCGGTGGTGACGGGGAAGGACATGGCGATGTCCAGCAGGGTGGCCAGCTCCTTCACGCTGCGCCTCATCCCAGCGTAGACCGCCGTTTCCCTGGAGGAGGTCTCGACCGCTGGGCTCAGCTCATCCCTGAATGTCATGACCACACCTCAACAGATGCGTCGGACACAATGCCCCCCAGCAGCGGTGCCGGGTCGATGATCATTTGTTAATTTTATCACAAGCACGCTCCTTTTGTAACCTTTCGGTAACGGTTGTGGGTCGATCCGGCCAGAAGAGTTAAGCAAAGGGAAAGACTCCCGACCCGGGCCGACGCCACACGCCGACGCTTGAAGGGCGCGGCCAGCGAGGCTTACAATGGCTTCGTCGGGCGGGCCGGTAGCTCAGGGGTAGAGCTCCGGACTTTTAATCCGGGAGTCGTGGGTTCGAATCCCACCCGGCCCTCCACGGCATGGCTGACTGTCGCTCGAACCAACGTCCGTGTGTCAGGGTCTGAAATGGAAGGTATGGGCGCGGTCAGTCGCAACGCATTCCAGTCCACCAACAATGCGCGGGAGCGCTCAGGCGTCGACCCCGAAATCACGCGGCCTCACCAGAAGGCTGGGTGGAACGATGTGCGGATCGAGCTGTCGAAGCCTGCGGAGCACCTCTCGCCAGCCTCGTTCCAGCCGGTGGTGAACCAGTGCTTCGCCGTCCCCCACCTCCAACTGGAGAACACCAGTGACCGCCGGCAGGCCGAGAAGTTCGGCTAGCTGAGCGGCCACCTGTCCCGTATCGCCGTCGCTGGCATGGCTACCACAGAGAACTACGTCGGCCCCCAGCTGTCTGGTGGCGGCGCGCCAGGTTCTCGAGCGGAGGATCCTACCGCGACCGCGGAGCCCTGCGCAGGAGAGGGCAGAAGAAGAGAAGAAGGGTGACCAAGGCTCGACCTTCGTGAGGAGATGGTGCCTCAAGGCTGGTCCATATTCTTCATCCTGTCAGCCGTCCAGATACGGATGACATTTTGCCACCCCACAGCCAGCTTGATTGTAGGGCCTGGCCTTCGTGCACTGCCTGATCGTCACTTGAAACGGTGCTGCTGCTTCGGGCAGACGTTTGGCATGCAGCACCACGCCTCTTGACACCATGCTAGGGCCCCAAGTAGAATGGGCGAACAGTCAATGACCGTCTGGTCAGTCAAACATCAAGCAGGCGCGGCCAGTGGCGCTCTGTCTGCTTTGGACGGCTGGGACGTGCGGGGTGTCGCCTCAGAATCTCCGGCTTGCCGACCGGCTGTTGGGCAGTCGCGCGGTGGCGATGCGAGCCCTTTGTGCGTGCACGTTCGTCATCGACATGAGCATGCCCCGTGTGGCTGGGGAGGTGTAAATGGTACGAGGGCTGACACTGCCGCAGCAACGCAAGGAGGAGACGCGAGTCCGCATCCTGGAGGCGGCCTACCGCGTTTTCGGCCGTCGGGGCTACGAGGCGGCAACCGTGGAGGAGATCACGGCTGAGTGCGGCATCGCCAAAGGAGCGCTCTATAGCCACTTTGCCAGTAAGGAGGACCTCTTTCGCACCATCCTCCTCGAGCACGTGCGCCGCCGGTCCGAAGAGACCGCCGCCCGCCTCAGGCCCGAGCTGCCGCTCCGTGAGAGCATCCTCCGCATCATCGAGGCCTCCTGGGCAACGTGCCGGACGGACCCCATCTGGTCGCCCTTGTTGATGGAGTTCTGGGCGCTAGCAAGCCGCAACGAGTGGGGGCGCCAGGCGGTTGCCGCGCTTTTCGACCACTGCTCCGCTGCCCTCGCTCGGTTCCTCTCCGGCGCCAAGGGCGCGGGCCTCGTTCGCTCTGACGTGGACGTGCATAGCGCCGCTCGGCTCTTCCTCGCCGTGAACGACGGCCTTGTCCTACAGTGGCAGACACAGCCGGACAAGGTGGACCCCGAGGAGTTCTTCGGTCCCATCGCCGACATGATCACGCGTTACTTGACGGCCGAGAATCAGGGGGTCAGCGGGGTGGGGCCCGAGCGAAAGAGCGGGCGTTGACGGTGGCGGAGTACAAGCACCCGGAAGTGCTGGCCGCGCCGAAGTGGCTGGCCGCGCACCTCGACGATCCGTCGGTCCGCGATGCATTGCCTGAAATGTTCTACACCGGCAGGGCGCGCCTCCACCCGACCCACCGCGCTGGCCACATCCCAACGGCTCGTAACCTGCCGGCGACTGCCAACGTCGACCGCTCCACCCAGACCCTGTTGCCGCCCGACGAGTTGGCGCGGCTTTGGCGGATAAGGAGGTACCGATGGCTCGCGTAGCGCTGTTGGATCCCGACCAGGCCACAGGCAGGGTCAAGGAGGTGTTCGAGAGGGTCAAGAGCTACTACCGGATGGTCCCCAGCCTCCAGAAAGGGCTGGCCTACCTTCCCGAGACGACGGACGCCCTGTGGAGCCTGAGCCAGGCTACCGTCCGAGAGGGCAGCATCCCTGAAGAGCTCAAGCGCGTGTTTTTTGCCGTTACAGCCTATGAGGTCGAGTGCGAGTACTGCACCGCGGCCCACATGATCGCCCTGCGCCGCGAGCACTGGGGCAAGGAAGAGTGTGTGGAGGTGATCGAGGGCAAGCCTTCGCCCCGGCTCTCGGACAAGGAGAACGTGGCCGTGGACTTCGCGCGCCTCGTCGGGCGGCGGCCGGCAGCGGTCACCGACCAGATGGTCGACGAACTCCGAGCCGTAGGTTGGACCGACGCAGAGATCGTCGAGATCGTGGCGTCAGTAG
>CAYGYF010000021.1:0-15628 GCA_964354065.1 uncultured Dehalococcoidia bacterium
CCTTTCGGGCACCGCCCCCTCAAGACGGCGTGTCTACCTATTCCACCACCTCGGCAGCCTGCTTCCTATATTACATATTTTCGGGGTCTTGACAAGCCCCCGCGGGCTGCCTTCCATGCCTGCTCCCCACGAACCCAGGTGACATCGTCCCCGCCGCCCGTCTACAATGGTGGTGCTCATCGGGCCACGACCCGTACGGGCGCAGCATCCTCCGGAGGCGGATCAACCTCTGGCTGATGCTGTGTCCCTTGTCGTGTAGATATGGACAGAGAGCGCTTTGAACAACTCGTTCGCCTGGCGGTGGAGGAGATGCCGCAGCTCTTCCTCCAGCGGCTCGCCAACGTGGACATCGAGGTGAGGGATTGGCCTACCCAGGAGGAGCTGCGGTCGGCTCGCGTGCCTTGGGGAGGAACCCTCCTGGGCCTCTACGTCGGCATCCCCCGTACCCGGCGGGGCAGCTACAACCTGGCCCTGCCTGACCGCATATTCATCTACCAGGGCCCCATCGAGAGGCTGTGCCGCACTGACGATGAGGTCAGGGATAGGGTTCGGCATGTCATCCAGCACGAGATCGCCCATCACTTCGGCATGACGGACGCCGACCTGCGCGATGCGGGTGTGTACTAGGCGGCCAGCTTCGGCTCTCTACAGTCGCCCCAGGGTCTCGAGGAGCCGATCCAGAGCGACGCCCCGCACCTTGGCCATCAGCGTGTCCACGCTCTTTAGTTCTTCGTCGGTCAGAACGGACGACAGCTCCTCAGCGACCCGCTGCGCCGTCGGCCTGGCCTCCGCCAGCTTGCGCTCGCCCTTCTCGGTAATGCGCACCCACGTCTTGCGGCGGTCGCTCCGGTCGAAGTGCCTCTCCACCAGCTCCTGAGCCTCCAGCCTGTCCACCACCCCGGTTATCGTCTGGCTGGCCTTGACCATGGCCCGTCCGATCTCACCGGTGGTGAGGATCCCGCCCCCGGACTTGAGGGCCGACAGCAAATGGAGCTGGGGAAGGGAAAGGTTGTGGGGCAGAAGGCTTAACTCAGCGAGCTTGAAGACGGCGTTGTAGGCCTGGTACAGCACCAGCCATTCAGCCACCCCTCTGGTGGCCTCCGATCCGTCTTGCCCCTTCTTGACTTGCTTCCGTGTTGTCATAGGACCTTCCCTCCTTGCCCGTGTATCTTGGGCGTCAGCGGTCGCCGCGCCCGTTCCTTCTGCTTATCTCCGCAGCGAATTCAAGTAGTCCTTTATCCAGCGCCGAGCGTTCTGGCTGATGACCTCTCGGTGCCACAGCAGGCTCATGTGCTGGATCCCCACGCCCATGGTGACGAGCGCGTCGGCTAACTGACGAGGGTCCTCGCTGTCCGCGATCTGGCCGTCGGCAATGCCCCTGTGCACCACCTGCTCGACTTTGTCGACCGTCGGTTCCAACCATCCTTCCAGGCGCTTTCGGAAGCCCTCGTGTACGCTGGCCATGCGGATAGAGAGGTCGGTTGTGGGAACGACTGCCGCTCCCAACTTGACATCGTTAGGTAGGGCGTCAAGCGCCTTCGAGAGGCGGTCGATGGGATGTTCGTTGGTTTGCAGGTACGCGCCCGTGCCCTGCGCGACAGCTAGCCGCAGCCCCTCGTCAATAACGGCGTAGCCCAGTTCTTCTTTGGACGAGAAATAATAGTACATGACGCCCCTTGTGCAGCCGCTTTCCCTCAGGATATCGGCGATGCTCGTGTTGTAGTAACCACGGCTGGCGAACAGCTTGAGAGCCGTCTGAACGAGACGTGTCCGAGAGTCTTGACAGGGCTGCATCGTACCAACCGGTCGGTATAATACCGCACCTTTCACGCTCGTGTCAAGTCCAGCAGCTTATCCTCAAGAAGTGCAAAGAGGGCACGTGGTATCCATCCCTTCATTCCGCATATTCATTTACCAGCGCCCCATCGAGAGGCTGTGCCGCACTGATGATGAGGTCAGGGTGGGGTTCGGCAGGTCATCCAGCACGAGATCGCCCATCACTTCGGCCTGACGGACGCTGACCTGCGCGATGCGGGTGTGTAACTAGGCCCTTCGATAGGCTCAGGACGGTCCTTCGTCTGAAGGCAGGGTAGCTTCGGCTCTCTACAGTCGGCCCAGGGTCTCGAGGAGCCGATCCAGAGCGACGCCCCGCACCTTGGCCATCAGCGTGTCCACGCTCTTTAGTTCTTCGTCGGTCAGAACGGACGACAGCTCCTCAGCGACCCGCTGCGCCGTCGGCCTGGCCTCCGCCAGCTTGCGCTCGCCCTTCTCGGTAATGCGCACCCACGTCTTGCGGCGGTCGCTCCGGTCGAAGTGCCTCTCCACCAGCTCCTGAGCCTCCAGCCTGTCCACCACCCCGGTTATCGTCTGGCTGGCCTTGACCATGGCCCGTCCGATCTCACCGGTGGTGAGGATCCCGCCCCCGGACTTGAGGGCCGACAGCAAATGGAGCTGGGGAAGGGAAAGGTTGTGGGGTAGAAGGCTCAACTCAGCGAGCTTGAAGGCGGCGTTGTAGGCCTGGTACAGCACCAGCCATTCAGCCACCCCTCTGGCGGCCTCTGATCCGTCTTGCCCCTTCTTGACTTGCTTTCGTGTTGTCATAGGGCTCTTCCTCCTTCTTCGTTCACGATGCCCCGACCGGCCGGGGCTACCACTAGGCGCAGAGTCACGCTGCTCTGCGCCCCAGGGAAAACTCTCTTGGCCCAACCATGCTGGTCGTTCAGCCTATTTGGACAACTGTCACGTCTCTTATCCTCTCACAGCCGCTGTTTCCCGTCAAGGGTCAAATCAGTTCTAGAAATAGAGAGCGGCGTACTGGGATAGAGATGAGTGCCGACGTGCAGTCAGCCCAGTCACTCCTGCCGGCCGGCCCAACTGCCGTCCCCGCATTTCCAACGTCACGCCCGTCGGAAGGATACGGGCAAGATGAGGCGACGCCCCGAGATTACGAACCCATCGCCCTAGCGGGTGACCTGAGCCTCCACCGCATTCCCGGCCGCGTCGCCCTGAGGATATAGACGCCTGACCTGGCCAATCCGCTACATATGGCCAGGAGAAAGTACGGGCGCAGCATCAGCCAGAGGCTGGTCCGCCTCCGGAGGATGCTGCGCCCTGCCTGTCTGCCGTCAGGCAGGCTTGGCCTGAGTGGGTGGCTACGTCCGCTTCCTGTTCAGGCCCCTTAAGTTTGACCACCGGGCGGTAGCTCACCACGACGCCAATCGGTGTGGTGCTGAACACAGTCAGCCGCCCTTCGTCGACACCACCCTCCAGAAGAGCTTGCACAAACTGCCCAGCGCCCTGAACGTCGTCGAAAAGATGAGCCTCCCCCCAGTCGTCGGTGCCGTCGTGCAGAGCCACGACGATCACATTGCCCCGCGCCTTCGCTCCCTCGGAACTTTGCCTCACGGCTGGCGTCGGGCCACGTTCTTGGCCCACCCTCTCCCGAGCCCACTCCAGCATCTGAGCGGTCAGGCCATCCGCATCGGAGACATCTTTGGAGTCATGATCCTTGCGCAGGTCCACTCTCCCTCACCCCCGTCGACCGACTACCATGATCCTTGACTTCCCTAGTAATAAGACGCGCCGACCTCGGGTTATGTTAACAACTCAGGCCACGTCCGGGTGGGGGAAATTCGCCAGCAGCGTCGGGAGGAAGGAACGCCGGTCGAATCTGGCAGGGGTGGAGGGATTCGAACCCCCGACCTGCGGTTTTGGAGACCGCTGCTCTAACCGGACTGAGCTACACCCCTGCTTGCCCCGAGCCTGTCAAAGGGCCACCAGCAGCGCTTGTGCTGAGGAACGAAGCAATGGTATTGTAGCTAGGCTGGCATCCGCTGGTCAAGGGCACCTGGCGCGAGCGAAGCGAAGGGCGCTTGCCCTCACCGGCCCCGTAGTTTGGGGCTTCGCCTCAATCACAGTGGGGGGGACGCTCATCATGAGGCTAGGGGTAACCCACCTCCCGCCTCGGCGGGCTGCCGCATCGGCTTCTCTTCTCCTCCGCCCTCATCAGCGGCCGGGCGAAAACCGCTAGCGAAGGCGAGATTGCCGTTCGGCCGGGGACGCTCCATCTCCGTCTCCACCTCGTCCACCTCGTAGCCGCACTCCTCACAGGCATAGAAGGGTCCCCACATGTCCGACAGCTCGGATAAGGGGCTAGCGCAATAGGGGCATAGGCTGGTAGTGACGTTGGCGGTGTAGCCAACCCAGGTCATGGCTTCTCCCTCCTCGTTGAGAGAGCGATCCGATGCAAAGCCCCGGGGCCGCCGAGCGATACAACTAGGCCCGAGGCATAGCCTCGGGCCTACGCAGCCTGTCGCTGGATGCTATGCCTCTTTCGAAGGCCTACGGGGTTAGCTGACGGGTTCGGGCTGAAAGAGCTTGCCCTATTCCCCGACATGTCGGGGAAATTCACCCCAAGATTCGGGTCCCCCGCTCCCCGGATGGGAATTCGGCCCTGGAACCCCTTACCACCACTGGCGAGCGCGAGCCCTATCACCCCTGAGCCCCCGCCGCAGGTGGTCCTCCTTGTGAGCACCGGATGCCACCGGCGCTCTTCCACCTCCCTAGGTCATGGAGGCGGGTCTTGCAAGGGGGTGCGGCCCTTGTGCAGAGAAGATTAATCCTCCCCGCGACCCGCCACGTATACTAACGCACCTGCGGCCGAAACGATTCGACCATCAGGTATGTTAACCTTGATAGGGACGGTTTGTCAAGCTTTATTGGTCACCTAATATCGTTTGCAGCGGTTTCGTCTCGGAGAAGAGGCCTGCCCCGAGCGTAGCGAAAGGGCCTTCCCAGAGGAGGGACATGGCTGCATGTGAAGGCTGATGGGGAGGTGATATGGGGTGGGGCAGAAGCCCCCTCACAGCCCTTCGATGCTGATGCCCAGCCTTTGGAGGGTGGTGGCCCGCAGCTTGTCGGTAGCATCCCTCAGCCCCGCCAACTGCTCGTCCGAAAGGACGGAGAACACCTCCTCGCCCAGGCGGTTGGCTGCCGGGAAGGCCTCCTCAAACTTGCGCCGCCCTGTCTCCGTGAGCCTGACCCAGGTCTTGCGGCGGTCGCTCCTGTCGAACCGCCTCTCCACCAACCCTTGCACCTCCAGCCTATCCACCAGCCCGGTGATGGTCTGGCTCGCCTTGACCATCCCTCGGCCTATCTCGCCGGTGGTGAGCTCGCCCCCCGCATAGGTGAGAAGGGAGAGGACGTGAAGCTGGGGCAGCGATAGGTTGAAGGGCAGCAGCGCCAGTTCGTGCAGCTTGAATATGGCGCTGTAGGCCTGATACAGGATGATCCACTCGCTCAGGCCCCTGACCGCTCCAATGTCGATTCCCCGTTCTGGCGATTCCCCCGTCATCGGACGATAGACCTCCTGTCAGTCCATAACCTCGCGCTCGGACATTCCTTGATGCGAGGCATCCCCTTACGTCAACGTAATACGTTCATACGTATACCACAAGACAAAACGCTGATCAATGTCCTTTCCTGCTTGGTGAGCAGAAATTCGCCGAGAAACTTTGCCCACGCAAGTCCCCTAGGCGCTTGACAACGTGGGCAGATGGCGCTATAAGGGCGGCGGATAGCACGGGCACGAACCGCCCCGAGCATCTCAGAGTCCCTGGCCAGTCGCACTCCCAGGGGCTCTCGCTTCTCTGCCGGCAGCCGCCTGCCGGCCACGCCACGCCCACAGCCCCCGTCACCCCCTGTAGCGGAGGCCTTGAGGTCTCCATGACATGTGGTGGAAGCCTGTGGAAGCCTGTGGAAGCCTGAAGGCTTCCGCTACATCGTTCTCCCGAACCCTCCTACGGGTTCACGCTGAAGATGCCTCCGTCTGTCCGTCCCCAGACCTCGGGGAAGTACATTTCGTAGGCCTTCGCTGGCAGCACCCGATACTCGCCTGCCGTGGTGGCTTGCAGGTAGTACACGTACTCGTGCACGCCCCTGGGCAGGTAGGTGGCGAACAGGGCTGTCCGGTTGTCCCGCGTGTCCACGTGGTCGAAGAAGGAGTACCGGCTCGACCACCAGCCACAGCCGCCTCGCTGGCAGCCCGCCAGCGCCTCCTGCTCCTTCCGCAGCCTCTCGCCAATCTCCAGGCTGGTGGTCTTGAGGCTGGTGTCGACGGGCTCCAGGCCGGCGGGGAGGAAATCCTCCACCACCACGTAGTGAAGGTCGGTGGGGGCCACCACCGTCAGCCGCACCTTGACCATCTCGCCCAGGGCGACAGCATCGATCCCTTCGCTCTGCTCAGGGCTGGCTCCTTGCTCGTCGCCATCGACGGCCAGATACTCCCGTGAGACGGCTACCCCGTAGTTCGCCGCCTCCACCTCCTCGGCCGGCGGGAAGTAGCGCAGGTGCATGGTGTAGTAGAGGCGCCCCGGTGTCGTGCCGCGGGCGATGCTCACCTCGTTGTCTTCGCCCAAGCGCAGATCGCTCACCGGCACCACCAGCTGCTCGGATTCCTCCAGGGTCAACGCATCCACCTTCTTCTCGGTAAGGACCTTGCCGTTGACCCGCACCCCGTAGGTGTAGTCGGCCTCTAGCTCGCCCGATGCGGCCAGGAAGTCGGTGAGAGCCAGCAGGCTCATGGCGGTCTCCTGGGTCGTCTCCCAGTGCCCCTCCCGCCGAGCCACCATGAGCCAGCGCACCGTGCTCTCCACCAGCGGATGATCCGGCTTCACCCGCACCAGGGCGGCCAGAACGATGGCGGTGGAGCGCGTGGCCGTGTTCATGCTGCGATGGTCCTCGCTCTCTTCCTGCCAGTGGGTGCCGGTGTTGCTGACGATGGCGGCGTTGGTGAGGTCGGACACCAGGGCCTCGATCCGGAAGTTGGTAGGGTCGTCGGTCAGTTGGAGGAGGGCCATGGCCAGGAAGGCCTTGCCGTAGTGGCCCAAGGCCTCTGGCCGCTCGGCCAGGGCGTTGGTCAGCCCCAGGTCGCCGTGGTCAGCGTCGGCCAGGACGAACAGGATGAAGGCGCGCGTATCGGCGCTCTGGGGGTGGAGGACGTCGCTAGGCTGCTCCAGATAGGTGGAGAGGAAGTTGGCGGTCCGCTGCATTACGCCTTCGTCCACGCTGAAGCCTTCCTTCTTGGCCTCGGCCAGGCCGAACAGGGCGTAGGCAGTGACCTCGGTGCTGCTGGTGTCCGTGCCACACCAACCCCAGCCGCCGTCCATGTTCTGGTAGCGATACAGCCGCTGGATGGATCGGGTCACCAGCCCCGGCAGCATTCCCTGTAGGTCGTGGGTGTCGGGCAGGCCCGTCTTGGTGATAGCGCGGTAGAGCAGGAGGCGGGGGAGGAAGCGGCTTATCGTCTGCTCCACGCACTCGTAGGGATACTCCTCCACATAGGCCAGGCTGTAGCTCATGGTGGCGCTGAGGGAGGGCGACAGCTCGAGGGTGAGCTCGCCCCGGTTGGGCTGGACATAGCCGGGGACCTGGACGATCTCGGTGACGGCGTCCTTCACTTCGCCCGCATTGCCCACCACCTCCGCCGTCCCGTAGGCGTAGACGGGCAGAACCAGCTCGACGGCGTCGCTCAGCCCGGAGGCGTCCGCCTTGAAGGTGAGCGTGGCCTCCTCGTCCCCCTTCACCGTCGTCCGCCAGGTGACCTCGCGCGACTCGCCGGCGGGCACCTCTACCTCCTGCCCGGCCGCATCCTCCAGGCTGAGGCCATCGGCTTTCAGACTGACCTTGGTAGTCAGCCGCCCCTCGGTGTAGTTGTGGACGATGGCCTCCAGGCGGGGAGTGTCGCCGATGACCAAGAAGCGGGGCACCACCGGCCGGATCAGCAGGTCCTTGCTGGCGATGATGTCCTTGCTGGCGTCCCCCGCTTGGGTGGCCTGGTTCACCGCCTTGGCCGTGAGGCGCCAGGTGGTGAGGTTGTCGGGTAGCTCCACCGTGACCGTAGCGTGGCCGTCTTCGTCGGTGCGGACGGTGGGGTTCCAGTAGGCCGTGTCGGGGAAGAAGCGCCGTACCTCGCCCGGAGCGCCGCCGCCCCCGCCGCCGCCCTTTGCCCCCTGCGCGCGGGGCGTGCCGCCTCCTATCTGGTTCAGGCGCTCGATGGAGACGGTGTAGCTGGCCGCCGTGGAGACCCCCAGGCCCCGTCGCTCCCAGAAGGCCTCCAGGGGCTTGGCGGCCGTATCTTCCGTCAGCGACAGCACGGCCATGTCGACCAACGCCAGCGATAGCTCGGCCGGCACGGGTTGGCCGCTGCTGTCGCTGGTGGTTACTGTGTAGGTCACCTTGTCGCGGGGCCGCACCTTCTCCTGGCTGGGCTCGATCGATACGTTGATCACCTTCTCGGCGGTGGAGACCTCCAGCTCCACGTAGCCTACCTTGAACGACGGCACCGGGTTGGCTTCCGTGGGCGGCTTGAACAGCGCTACCGAGACGAAGATGTTGGGGATGTGGGCGCTGGTGATGGGCACCTCCAGGATGGTGCTGTTGGTGGGGAACTGGCCCAGACGGCGCTCGATCACCCGTCCTCGCTCGATGGTGATCAGCCCCTGGCTGTCGCTGAAGGGGGCCGGCACCAGGATCTTCGCCGTCTCGCCGACGGCGTACTGCTTCTTGTCGGCCACCAGCTCGATGCGGTCGTCGGTGTCCATCCGCCAGGAGATGTACTCGGAGCTGCTGACCCACACGTAGGCGGCGCTCCGCACGCTGTTGCCACCGGCATCGAGGGCTTCCGCCACCAGGCGATAGCTGCCGCCCTTGGCAGGGGTGAAAGTCAGCGACCCCTTCCCGCTCGCATCGGTGGCGGCCTGCTTGGTCTCAATCAGGGTGTCCTGCGGCTCGCTCCGCCAGTAGAACTCGCCCTGGGAGTCGCGCTCCTTCACGCTCAGCCACTTCCGCTCGTAGATGCTCACGGTCATCGGGATGCTGGCTATCGCCTCACCCTTAGTGTCCAGGGTTAGGATGTCCACACTGGCAGGATCGCCGGCCGTCGCCACGTAGCTGAGGGGTTTGAGGCCGATGTAGAAGGCGCCCTTGTGCACCACCACCTCGATGCTGCTGCTGACCTCCTGGTTGTTCAGGTCGGTGACGGTGGCCTCGATGGTGAACACCTGGCTCAGGGAGTCGGTGCTGACGTCGGCGGGCAGACGCAGGGTCAGCCGCCCCTCGCCGTCGGTCTTGGCCACGCCGTCGGAGCGAGGGTGCTCGCTGGAATACTGCTGCTCCCAGAGGGGCACGTCGTAGTCGCTGAACGAGTAGCGGCGCTCCTCCGGGTCCTGGAAGTGGTAGTCGCGAGAGGTGAGCCTCCACGTGACGGGGGCCTCTGCCACCGGCTCCCCGAAGAAGTACCGCGACTCCACCTCGACCACTATCTCCTCGCCGTTGTTGTAGGCCTCTTTGTCGGCCGTCACCTTCACCTCGAACTCGGGCTTGCGATACTCGGCCACCAGGAAGCGGGCCGAAGCCGTATACTCATATTTCTCGTCGCCGGCCATCACCAGGCTGATGGTGTAGTAGCCAATCGGGGCCTCGCTGCTCAGGGTCAACTCGCCGGCGAAGGTGCCGAAATCGTTGACCGTCAGCGACTGCGTCTCCACCTCCCTGCCCATGCTGTCCAGGATGGTGATGGTGCCGCTGGCGTCCAGCGGCGGCAGGCTGTAGCTGGCGTCGTCGTCCAGGCGCAGGATGCCCTTGTAATAGACCGTCTGGGCCGGCCGGTAGATCGGCCGGTCGGTGTAGATGTGGCCGGCGTAGGGGCGGTTGGAGTAGTCCACTTGCAGGTCGAACTCCCAGGGTTCGATGCCATACGTCCACGCGGTGGAGGCCAGGCTGGCGTCCTCGGGCCGTTCGGCGCCCACAAACACAGGCTCCCACCGCTCCAGCGTCGTCGGCAGAGAGCCAGCGAACACGCCCTCGCCGTCGGTGCTGCCGCTGGTCAGGCGACTGCCACCATTGCTGTAGACAGCGATCGACAGGTCGCTCAGAGGCTGGCCCGAGGCCATGTCCACTGCCCACACCATGACTTCAGGGCCCGCTCGCTTCACCAGCAGGTGCGTCTTGGTCACCACCAGCATCAGGCGGTCGTCCTCGCTGGCCCCCACTGCCCTCACCCTGGCGAAGTAGTAGCCTGGCTGGAGACGGCTGCCGTCCCCCGTGACCAGATCGCTGCTGGTCAGGACGGTCTCGTTGAGGGGAGGGTTGGGGATCTCCGCCGACCACTGTCGCACCAGCGAGCTCGCCGGGGGTGCGAAGTCGTGGAAGCTCTTCGAGTCGGACGCCAGATCCATGACCTTCTGCCTCTCCAGCGTGTACAGGGCGAAGTCCAGCCTTGACACGTTCCAGGAGCGGACCACCAGTTGCGGCTTGCCATAGGCGTCGAAGGTGCCGACCTCGCCCGCCTTGTTGATCGCCACGCCGGGCGGCCGTCGCGCCGTGGTGAAAGTGAGAACGAAGTCTTGCCCCAGGCTCTGGCCGTAGCGGTCCTTGCTACCGGCCGGGATGGTCACGGAGTAGGTGGTGGAGTAGTCCATGGGGAACCATAGGGCCAGGCGCGTCTTTGACTGATCCGAGGGGTTCCAATAGGTGTGGCTTTGTCCCTCCTCGGGCGCCGGGGAGATGACGATGCTCCCCTCCACCGACTCCTCGTCCATGGGGTTACTGAACAGGATCTCCACGTTGCCAACGCTGGCCTGGCTGGCCCCGTTGGGCGGGGTGGTGCTCAGGATGCGGGGCACACCCACGCTGGTGAAGCCCCACGAGAAGTCCTCGCTGGTGCTGGCCTCCGGCCTGCCAGCGGCGGCGGCGCCGGCGGCCACCGTCGCCTGATAGTGAGTCGTGAGCTGGAGGGGCTGGCTGGGCTGGAAGACCAGCGTCTTGTCGTCGGGCCAGGAGAAGCTGCCCGCCACCGCCGCGCCCGCGACCGCTGCCAGCGAGAAGCTGGCCTCCGCGGAGGCCTTGTCCATGGCCTGATTGAAGGTGACCTTGACCGCCTCGAAGGGCCCCACGTACTGGCTGTTCTCGTCAGGGAACACCTTGGCCACCGCTGGTGAGATAGTAGTGAACGACCAGACGTAGTCTTCCTCCAGCGACCCGCCCACGGTGTCGCTCACGCCCGCCGGGACGGTGGCTCGATACTGGGTGGCGGGCTGGAGACCCGAATCGGGCCGGAAGACGTAGATGGTGGAGGTCAGCCACTTGCCCCTGCCTGTCACCGCTGGCTCGAAGCGCAGGACGTCGCCCTGGGGCGATTCCTCCTCCAGCACCGTTAAGGGCGCCACCGGCCGGTTGAACTGCACCAGCACGGCGCTATCCAGGGTGATCTCTGCGCTGTCCCTGTCCGGGACGACCATCTCCACCGCCAGCTTGCCCTCGACGGTGAAGCTGAACGATACAGGCTCTCGCAGCCCGCTCTTGGCAGTGACGGGGGTGGGCAGGCTGACCGCGTAGGTCGTCCCCCGCGCGTATCCCGGCCACTGCGGCTCGAACACCAGGGCGTCCCCCTTCCAGGTGGCCGAGCCGCTTACCGCTGGCGATATGCTCAGGTTCCGCCGCAGGAGGTCGCGGTCCACTCGCCCCCCTATCTGGATGGTGACGGGGCTCATGCGGGAGACTTCCTCCCCCAGCGGGCCCATCTGGAGCACTGTGCCTTCCTTCTTTCCCTCCCCGCCGGCCCATAGGAAGACAGAATAGCCCAGGGCGGCCACCCCCAGGGCTACGATGGCCGCTAGAGCGAGGGAAAGCCAGAACCGACGTCCTCGCGAGATGAACAGCGTCCTCATGCTCATCGCCCCCTTTACGGCAGAATGGTTACCTCGACCGGTTGGCTGATCGCTTTGTTGCCTTGGCCGTCGTAGGCGGTCGCCTGGAAGACGTGCCTTCCTTCGGCCAGGGGCCAGTTCACGCTGTAGGGCGCCTCGGCCAGCGATGCCAGCAGGGCGCCGTCGGCGTACAATTCCACTACAGTCGGCCTTGCCGAGCCCCACGCCAAGGCCTCCACCTCCAGCCCCTGGTGCTCCCGCGGGATCTCGCCGCTGATCTCGGCCACCAGCTCGGGGTCGGGGCTCACCAGCCTCACCCGCAGGCCGTCAGGCTCCGCCTCCACCTCGGATCGGGTCAGGCCCTGCCCTGAGCCTGGCGAAGCGGTCGCCCCGTCATAGGGAGCGGTGGGTGCCAGGGGAAGGCCGACCTCCCGCGCCCAGGGGATGACCTCCGGCGGCGGCGACACGTAGACTCGCTCCACCACCCGCTGGGGAGGGCAGGCGGGCGTGGCCGGCTCGCCAGTGAGGGTGCAGACCGCCAGCCCTCGATAGTAGCTCTCGCTGACGGTGGGCTCGCTGCCGGCGATGAACAGCTCTCGCCGCCGCTCCAGGCACCAGGGGCCGGGCAGGAGGCCCGTGGGCTCGCAGATGTCCACCTCTACCAGGCCCTCGGGCCGGGGGAACGGCTCAGGGGAAGCGGCCTTGAGTGCCTCCTCCATGAAGTCGTGCCAGATCGGCGCCGCCCCGGCGATACCCGACACCTGGCGCATCGGCCGGTTGTTGGCGTTGCCCACCCACACGCCCACCACCAGCTCCGGCGTGTAGCCCACCGTCCAGTTGTCGCGAAAGTCGGTGGTGGTGCCGGTCTTGGCCGCAGCCGGCCGGCTGAGCCTGAGGGGGCTGTCCTCGCCGAAGCTGGGGGAGCGGGCCCCGTTGTCCGAAAGGATATCGGTGATGAGATAGGCCACCTGCGGGCTCAGGACGCGCTGATCGGGCGGCGGCTTCCACTCGTACAGCACCTTCCCCGCCGAGTCCTCCACCCGCAGGATGGCCACGGGCTCCCGCCGCAGCCCGCCAGCGGCGAAGGCAGCGTAGGCCGCAGTCAGGTCGAGAAGCCGCACCTCCCCGCCGCCCAAAGTCAGGCTCAGGTCGTAGCGGTCTACATCGCCCAGGGTGGTGATGCCCAGGTCGTGCGCCAGGCGGAGCACGGTGTCCACGCCCACCTCCTGCATCACCCGCACCGCCGGCACGTTGTAGGACGAGGCCAGGGCGTAACGCAGCGAGACCAGCCCGTGGAAGGTGGCGTCGTAGTTGTTGGGGACGTACAGTTCGCCGCTACGGGTCAGGAAGGACGTGCGCACGTCTGGGATGGGGCTGGCCGCCGTGTAGCCGCGGCCCAGCGCGACGGCGTAGGTGATCGGCTTGATAGACGAGCCCGGCTGGCGAGGCGCCAGCGCCATGTTCACCGCCCCATCGCTCTCCTCATCGAAGTAGTCGGCGCTGCCCACCATGGCCAGGATCTGGCCCGTATCGGCGTCCAGGGCTACCAGAGCGCCGTTGGACGCCTTGTTCTCGCGCAGGGCGGCTACCTGGCGGCGGACGATGCTCTCGGCGGTGGTTTGCATGCTCAAGTCCAGCGAGGTGTACACCCGTAGGCCGCCTCCCTCCACCACCTCCGCGCCGAGCTTCTCCTCCAGGAGTTCGCGCACGTAGACCACAAAGTGCGGCGCCTCGATCGGGAAGGCCCTCTCGCCGAAGCGCAGGGGCTCAGCCAGGGCCGCCTGGGCCTCCTCCTCGCTGATGTAGCCCGCTTGCGCCATCAGGGACAGGACGGTCTCCTGGCGGTTCTTCGCCGTCTCGAGGTTCGTCAGGGGGTCATAGGCTGCGGGCGATTGGGGCAGCCCGGCCAGCAGGCTGGCCTCGGCCAGGTCGAGGTCGCGGGCCGACTTGCCGAAGTAGGTCTGCGCGGCGGCCTCCACGCCGTAGGCCAGGTTGCCGTAGTAGATCTGGTTCAGGTACAGCTCCAGGATCTCGTCCTTGCTCAGGTGGCGGGTCAGGCGAAAGGCGAGGACGGTCTCCCGCGCCTTTCGCCACAGGCTGCGCGAGGAGCGCTCCTCCGGCGAGAGATAGAGGTTGCGCACGAGCTGCTGGGTGATGGTGCTGCCGCCGGCCACCACCTCGCCGGCGCGCAGATTCTGGACCAGGGCCCGCCCCAGGGCCAGCACGTCGAAGCCCGGGTTGCTGTAGAAGCTGCGGTCCTCCACGGCGATGGTCGCCTGGCGCAGGCTCGCCGGCATCTCCTCCAGCGGCACGTAGGTGTGGGTGCCCTCTCGGGGAAGGGTCACTTCGTAGAGCACCCGCCCCTGGCGGTCGAAGATCTTGGTGCTGTCGTCCAGGGTGTAGGAGTGGGCCGGCGGCAGGGGAGGCGCCAGCAGGAGCAGGCCGAGAAGGGCCAGCGGCGGCCCGTAGACCACCACGGCGAAGGCGATGGCCATCCGCCAGTGCTCCCTCAGGAACGCCAGGAGCCTCACCCCTGCCTGAGGTGGCTGCGCCTCCCGTGTAGGGCTCTCCCCCACCAGTGACTCCCTCTTGTCCGGCCTCTCCTCTCCCTGTCGCGTTGCCGCCAGAATAATACACCTTCGGGCGGCTCGTGTGGCACCAGATTTCCTCTTCGCTTCCGTTTTCTCTGCAAGTTCCTTCCGCCGCTTCTGTCAAGACCTATGTGCGATGTGCTGACCTAGTCTTCGCCTAGGGCAGGCACCACCAAGAGATTGGTCACGACCATCCGTGGGGAGGGCTTCCGCCTCGACTTGTAGGCGTTGGGCCCAAAATGGAGACAAGATCGGATCTGGGGCCCCAGGCGGGACTCGAACCCGCGACAAACGGTTTAGGAAACCGCTGCTCTATCCGACTGAGCTACTGGGGCTTGGACAGCGGTCGAGGGGGCAAAGGGGCCAGGAGGATTGTTCCCCTGACCCCTTGTTCCTTCATGTTGGTGGAGATAGGGGGGCTCGAACCCCCAACCTCGGCGATGCGAACGCCGCGCTCTCCCAATTGAGCTATATCCCCATGTTGGGCCCCTGCCGCTGTCATTATAGATACGCCCCCCTGGCCCCGTCAAGGAAGGCTTGCTCTCCCCTTCCTGCTCGGCGGTAGCAGGCCTTCCACCAGCTCCACCTCTATCCAGCCCTCTTCCAGGTCTATCGCCTTGACCACGTCGTCCACCGCCGGGATGAGCAGCTCGCCGCCCTCGCCCTGCACCACGAAAACGTCGTTGCTGCCGGTGCTCACGATCTCCGTCACCCTGCCCAGCATCTGGCCCTCGCTGCTGCGCACCCGTAGCCCCACTATCTGGAACTGATAGTATTCCCCCTGCTTTAGGGGCTTCAGCTCCGCCTCTGGCACCTCCAGCAGGCGCTGGCGCAGGGCCTCGGCGGCGGTGGCGCTATCGATCCCGCACAGCTTGACGTAGGCGCGGCCCTTGTGCCAGCGGCATCGTTCCACTGTGTGGGGGACGCCCTCCACATACAGGCTCCGACCTGGCGTGAACCGCTCCGGGAAGTCGGTCAGGGGTACTACCTTCAGGTCGCCTTTCAGGCCCCAGGGGCCGACCACGCGGCCGATGGCCACGTAGCCGTGACTGGCAGCTTGCCCTGAGCGAAGCGAAGGGTCTTCCTGGGAGGGAGGCATAGCTAGTTTCCGCGCCCGCCGAAGGCGGATCCGCCTCTGGCGGAAGCTCAGGGCAAGCTGCTTGCCACCGCCATGCCAGAGGACAGATTCCCACCGATGCGATGAGGCAAGATTCCGACCTGATCGTCACCGCCACCGATGTCGTCAAGACATACGACACCGGCTACTCCCAGGTGCGAGCCCTGAGGGGCGTCTCCCTCTCCGTCCAGCGGGGGGAGATGGTGGCCATCATG
>CAYGYF010000022.1:0-15627 GCA_964354065.1 uncultured Dehalococcoidia bacterium
GGAAGTCGGTGGCCATGATAATGCCGTCGAGGTCCTCCCCGGGGACACCCATCTTTACGCCTTGGGCGGCGCCGTAGCCGAGGAAGATGGCATCGTAGCCCATGTCAAAAAGGTTGTCCACTGTCAACTTCCTGTCGGCAACGCTGTCTCTGCCAACAAGGGTATTGGTGACGAAGGTGACACCGAGCTTCTCCAGCATCCGAATCTTGTCGTCGATCACCCGCTTGCTGATCTTAAAGTCGGGGATGCCGTAGCGAAGGAGACCGCCGGGTAGAGGCCAGGCTTCATAGACCACCACCGTGTGGCCCCGCTTGGTGAGCTCCTCGGCCACCACCAGGCCGGCTGGGCCTGCGCCTACCACGGCCACCTTCCCGCCGGTGGGCGGAGCCACTTTGGGCACAGGCCATCCCACCTGCTTGCGCTGCTGGTCGGCGACGAAAGACTCCAGCCGGCCGATGGCCACCGGCAGCGCCTTCTTGCCCAGCACACAGGCGCCCTCGCACAGTTGCTCGTGCGGGCAGAGGCGGCCGCATATCTCGGGCATGGGGCTAGTCTCGCGAAACTTGGCGGCTGCCCCCATAACGTCGCCCCTCTCCAATCGGGCCAGGGCTGCCGGGATGTCATTATGGATGGGACAGGCCTTGGTGCAGGGAGCGGCGGGACACTGAATGCAGCGCGTGGCCTCCAGACGGGCTGTGTCGAGGTCTAGTTCGAGGCAGACTTCGTCCCAGTTCTTAACTCGCTCCTTGGGGTCCTGTTTGGGGATGACCTGAGGCGGTATCTTCAGCCGCTCCTTGCGGTCAACGGTGGAGGCTGGCGGCTTTTCGGCTAGAGAACTCTCGTCACTCACAGTAGCTATCCCCCTAATGTTTGCCTGGGACTGCCGTAGCCCTCTTCGGCCTTCGTCAGAATCGATGGCCGCCGCACCCAGAGCAGGCCCCGGCGAGGGGAGAAGAGGAACGCCAGCAGGAAGAGCACGGTAGCCGTCAGCACGACGGCCGCGCTGGTAGCGACATCGGCATGATAGGAGACGTAGAGGCCCACCAGGGAGGAGAGGGCGCCCACCCCAGCGCCCACCGCCATCATCAGATGAAGCCGCCGCACCAGGAGCTGGGCGGTGGCCGCTGGGGTCACCAGCATGGCCACCACCAGCACTATGCCCACCGCCTTGAGGGCGACGACGATGGCCAGGCTGATCAGGGCGAGCAGGCCGTACTGCATGATCGCCACCGGCACGCCAGCGGCGGCGGCCATCGTCGGGTCGTAGGCGGTGAACAGCAGCTCCTTGTAGAAGGCGGCCACCAGGAGTAGCACCGCGGCGGCGATGGCGGCGATGAGGACGAGGTCGTCCTGGCCCACGCCCAGGACGTTGCCGAAGACGAAGCTGGTCAGGTCGACGATGTAGCCCTCCTGGCGGCTGATGATCAGGATGCCCAGGGCGAATGCCCCCACGAAGACGATGCCGATGGCCGTATCGAACCTGAGGCCGGCGCGGCGGCTGAGGAAGGCGATGGCCAAAGAGGTGATGATAGCCGCGACGGCTGCACCCAGGTAGATGCTGCCGCCGAGGACGAAGGCGACAGCCACCCCGCCGAAGGAGGCGTGGGCCAGGGCGTCGCCGATGAAAGCCATCCCCTTGACGACGACAAAGGAGCCCATGACGGCGCAGACGATGCTCACCATGATCAGTGCCAGCAGGGCCCGCACCATGAATTCCGAGGCCCAGGGGTCGGTGAGGTAGGCGGTCAGGTCACTGATGGCCGGCATAGATCTTCCCCTCGATGTTGACCAGCAGGAGGTGCCTTTCGAAGGTGGCGTTGAGCACCTCCTCGGTGAAGACGGTCCGCGGCTTGCCGAAGGCGATGACCTTGCGATTGAGGCAGACCACGTGGTCGAAGCCGGCGGCCACGCAGGAGAGGTCGTGGGTGGCTACCAACAGGGTTTTGCCCTCTGCCCGCAGGTCGTCGAAGAGGTGCAGTAGGTCGTGCTGGGCGGCGGCATCCAGGCCAGTGACCGGCTCGTCCAGAAGGAGGATGCGCGGCTCCTGGGCCAGGGTGCGAGCGATGAGGGCGCGTCGCTGCTGTCCCCCCGATAGCTCGCCGATCTGGCGGCCGGCGAGGTCGGCCATGCCCACCTGCTCCAGGCAGCGCCAGGCTATCTCCCGATCGTGACGGTCGGGCCGCCGCAGCAGGCCCAGGCGGCCGTAGCGGCCCATCATCACCACATCGAAGAGGGTGACCGGGAAGGTCCAGTCCACCAGTTCAACCTGGGGCGTGTAGCCTAGAAGGCGGCGGGCCTGGGCTACCTTCTGGCCGAACAGACGCACCTCGCCCCGCCAGGGCCGGTGCAGGCCGAGCATGACTCGCAGGAGGGTGGACTTGCCGGAGCCGTTGGGCCCCACCAGGCCGGCCAGGCAGCCCGGCTCGATCTGGAAGCTGATGTCCTCCAGGGCGGCGTGGCGATTGTATCCGGCCCAGAGGTCGCGCACCTCGATGGCCGGCTCCTTGTCCCTTGCGAGCTGCTTTGCGGTCATGGCTCACCCCAGACAGCGGGCCAACTCGTTGGCGTCGAATCGCATCAGGTCGACGTAGGATTTCACCTCGCCCCCGAAAGCGTGGGCATTGAGGGTGCAGACCTGCACATTGGCATCCTTAGCCGCCAGCGTGAGGATGGTGGCGCTGTACTCGGGCTCTTTAAAGACGGCGGGCACCTTCTCGTCGCGGATGGCCTTAGCTAGGTCAGACACCTCCTGGGCGCTGGGCTCCTTGCCCGGGCTCTCCACCACAAAGGCCACGACCTCCAGCCCGTAGCGGCGGGCCAGGTAAGGAAAGGCGTCGTGGTAGCCGACCAGCTTGCGCTGCTCTGGCGGGATTGTCTCGATGGTGGTGGCCACTTCCTGGTCCAGCGCCCGCAGCTCGGTCAGGTAGCGCTCGGTGTTGGCGCGGTAGATGTCGGCGCCGGTGGGGTCGACAGAGATCAGCGCGTCCCGGATGCGCTCCACGTAGGCCATGCCGTTCTGCACGTCCAGCCACAGGTGAGGATTATCTTCGAGGGTGGGAAGGCCCTGCGCCAGCTCCAGCACGGTGGCGGAAGAGGGTGTGTTCTCCCGGATGACCTTTTCCATTGCGGCCTCCAGATCGAGGCCGTTCATGACCACCAGCTTCGCCGTGCTCAGCTTGGCGATCTGGCCGGGCGGCGGCTCGTAGGTGTGGACGTCGGCGCTGCCGGGGACAAGGGTCGATACGTCCACCCTATCGCCGCCGACCTGGCGCACGAAGTCGGCGAAGATGGCCAGGCTGACCGCCACCTTGAGCCTGGCCGCCTGGCTATCTTGACCAGGGGAGCTATCGCCTCCGCCGGCGCAGGCGGCAAAGGTGACGGCTAGCGCCACCGGCACCACCAACGGCCAGGCGGGCGACAGAAACCTGTTGATACCCAGTCTCAGCATCGATCAAACCAATCGAATCAACAAACCGGCAAAACCAAGGAAACCGCCTAGACCTGTTCCTCAACCCCTTCGACAGGCTCAGGGCAGGCTTTTTCGGCGCTGCGGCAGGCCCCGCAGCGGCCGTACAGCTCCAGCCAGTGGCCCTCTATGTCGTAGCCAGTGCTGCGGGCCAGGTCGCCGAGCATGTCGGAGGCGATGCAGGCATCGAGCTCTTGAACGCTGGCGCAGGAGACGCATACAAGGTGGTGATGGTGGCCCTGGCGGCGGCTGACCCGATAGTGGAGATGACCGTTCTCCAGGAGGACACGGCAGAGGATGCCGATCTCCGCCAAAAGCTTCATGGTCCGGAAGACGGTGGCCCGCCCCACTCCTTGCACCTGGCCCATGATGTCGTCGACGGTGAAATGGCCGGCATGAGCGAGCACAGCCGCCACCACAGCCAGGCGGGACGGCGTGATGCGGTAGCCTTGGTCCTCCAGCCGCTGCAATACAGGCTCTAGCTCATACATGAGGGGAATAATTGAGACCTGGTATCAATAATATCCCAGATAGACCTCGTCCTGTCAAGGGGGGCGGAGAGAGTAATCCGTGCACCGTTGGTGGGTAGGGTTTTCAACCCCGCGGGATGGTCCCACTGAAAAAGAACCAGCCGCCGGAGAGGGGAACTAGGGGGAGGAGCTGTAGGGGAGATGAGCAAACAGGACAGGCTCGGCAGTGGGGATGGCGCTGCCGCCGGCTGGCTCCACGGTGACGCCGACCGCTGTGAAGTCCTCGTCCCACGCCTCGAGCTTGGCCGCGTGGTGCCCTATGCCGTCCACGGCTTGGAACGTGCCGCCGTCCACCCAGACGCCATCGGGGCGGAAGAACCATAGCTGATACACCATGCCCTCGGGTGCCGACGGCAGCTTGTTGCCGACGATAGCGCCCGCGCTGCTGCTGGGGCTCCACATGTAGGTGGCGACAGCGCCGGCGGCCACTCCCGAGGCCGTCAGGTCTACTGACTGGACATCGGGCGTTACGAGGAGAGCGAGGAGCTGTCGCTGATGTCCCATCAGTTCCTGGCTGGTCGAGGCCTGTTGCTGGAGGGCGCTGTAGTCCTGGCGCAGGTCGTCGGTCTGCCTCTGAAGGACCAGCGACCAGGATAGAGAGGCGACAGCAATCGCCGCCAGCACGCCCGCCGCCACCGGCAGCATCCGACGCACGCCTACCGTGGCCTTCCAGCGGACGGCCTTCCTGGCGCCCTCCTTCTGGGCTTGGGCCAGGATGCGCTGCCGCAGTCTCTCCCGTGGCTGCTCCAGCGGCACGGCCAGGGCCAGCAAGGCCGCCGCCCTCTGGGCCTCGGTCAGGTGCTCCCAGCAGGCGAGGCATTCGGCCAGGTGCTCCTCGATTGGGCCGGTATCCTCCGCCTCCACAGCGCCCAGGGCGTAAGCGTCCAGCAGGTGCCCGATCTCCTCGCAGTCAGCCATTCTTATTCCTGCCTCACTTCAGATGCTAGAGCCGCCTTCATTTTCTGCATCCCCAGGCGGATGCGCGTCTTGACAGTGCCCAGAGGTTGGCCCAGCAGGGCGGCGATCTCCTGCTGAGTGTAGCCGCCGTAGTAGGCCATCTCGATGACCTGCCGCTGCTCCGCTGGCAGCGTGCCCAGGGCTTTCCGCACCAACTTCCGTTCATCAGCCAGTTGAGCGGCCAGGGCTGGGTCCGTCGAATCGCTGGCTGCCAGCTCCCTCTCCGGCCCCGACTCAGTCGGGGCCATCTCGCGCTTGCGGCGCCGGCCGCGCGTCCGCACCTGGTCCACCGCTCGATTGCGGACGACGCTCAGCAACCAGGTCACGAAGCGCCCCCGCTGGGCGACGTAATGTTCCGGCGTTCGCCACAGCCGCAGGAAGGTCTCCTGGGCGATATCCTCAGCCAGATGGGCGTCCGCCACCACGCGCAGCGCCGTCGAGTACACCAGCGTCCCGTAACGGTCATACAGCGTCTCGAAGGCCTTGATGTCCCGGTAGGAGAGCCGGGCCATCAGCTCTTCATCTGGCAGGTCAGGGTAGTCCACAGATACTACCGCCGACAGGTCGCTGGCCGTCCCATCGACCCGTACTAGATACGTTTGGTTGCAGGTCCTAGATTCCTGGCGCCTACCCGACTCTAGCGGGCTGAAGTGGCCTTCACCGCCACAGTTGGCTCTGATATTGTATCAGACGGAACCCCATTGCTCCCTCCGACGTTCAGAAAAGAGAGATGCTCGTGTCTGATCCTCAGTGCCCTTGGGCGGGAGGAAGAAATGCGCTTGACTCGATTGCGCGCACTATTGGCAGCCGTTTTCGCCGTCGTCGCCTTTGCCATGCTATACTACCTGATTGCCGAACTATGACCTTCGCTAGCAATAGGGAGGGGCCTCATGAACCTTAACCGCGACGTGAGTATCACCTGGCTGGGTCACGCCGCTTTTCGTCTCCAGACCCCCGGCGGCAGGATCGTGTATATCGACCCCTGGCTGAGCGACAACCCTGCCTGCCCCGCCGACCTGAAACAGGTGGACAGGGCGGATATCATCCTAGTGACCCATGGCCACTCCGATCACCTGGGCGACACTCTGTCCATTGCCCAGGCCACCGGGGCCAAGGTGGTGGCCATACCAGAGATCTGTATGTGGCTCAATAGCAAGGGCATCCCCGAGGACCGCACCCTGGGCATGAACAAGGGCGGCACCCAGGTGGTGGACGGCATCAGGGTGACCATGGTTCAGGCGGTGCACAGCGGCGCCATCTTCGAGCCTGGCGGTGCCGTCTACGGCGGCGAGCCGGCCGGCTTCGTCATCGAGTTGGAGAACGGCTTCCGCCTCTATCACGCCGGTGACACCGCCGTCTTCAGCGACATGAAGATCATCGGCGAGCTGTACCAGCCGGAGCTGGCCATGCTCCCCATCGGTGACCACTACGTCATGTCGCCGCGGGAGGCGGCCTACGCCTGCCGCCTGCTGGGCTGCAAGCTGGTGATACCGATGCACTATGGCACTATGCCTGTGCTCACCGGCACTCCCCAGGCGCTGCGGCAGGAGACGGCGGCCATCGATGGCCTCGAGATCCTGGAGATGCAGCCGGGGGAGACTCTGAAGTAGGCATGGTCGGGCAGGCGGAACCTGAGGCTTCAGCCAAGGGGGCACCAGCCCGCCGCCGCGGAACTGACAGCCAGCGGGCGAAGCCGCCGCTGACCGTGGTGGATGCCATCGGGCAGCCGCTGACTTTCCGCCAGCGGCCCCGGCATATCGTCTCTCTGGTGCCGAGCCTCACCGAGGCTCTGTTCGCCTTCGGGCTGGATGAAGAGATCGTGGGGGTCACGCGGTTCTGCGTCGAGCCCCGTCAGGGTGTGGCCGGAAAGACGAAGGTCGGGGGCACCAAGACTCTGAACCTAGCCAGGATTCGCGCTCTTGAGCCGGACCTGGTGATCGCCAGCGCTGAGGAGAATAGCCGCGACGACGTCAAGGAGCTCATCGAGGACGGCTGGCCGGTGTTTGTGAGCTTGGCGACCAGCGTGCAGGGCGCTATCCATCTCCTGCGCCAGCTAGCGAGTATCACCGGTACCACCGTCACCGCCCAGCCGATCATCCACGAGGCCAAGGAAGTCCTCGTTTCCCTGCGGGCGGCCAACGCCGGCCGCGAGCCTCTACGAGTCTTCTGCCCGATCTGGCGCAATCCTTACCTGACAATCGGCCCAGGGACCTACGTGCACGACGTTATCGCCGTCTGTGGCGGTCGCAACGTCTTCGCCAAGGGGCGGGAGCGCTACCCGGAAGTGCAGCTCGCCCAAATGGCGGCGCTCGACCCGGAGGTCATCCTCCTGCCCAGCGATCCCTATCGCTTCCGGGAGAGGCACAAGGCCGACTTTCGGGCCTTCCCGGAGGTGACGGCGGTCAAGAACGGCCACATCTTCCTGGTGGACGGCAAGATGCTCTGCTGGTACGGGCCGCGCATTGGGCGCAGCCTGCGGGAGCTGAGCGCCCTGCTGGAGGGTGCCCGCGGCTAGAAGGGGAAACGGTGGCGAGCGAGAAGGACGGTGTCCAGAAACGGATGCTGGGCAGGTCCGCCAGTCGGTATCGATCGTATCTCTAGAGGGCGGAAGGCTTGGGCTTAACATTTCTTTGGCGGTTCCTGGATCGGGTATAATACTCCATAGATAGGGAGAATTGTAGGTGGTGAAGGATGAATCAAGCGAAGACGGTTTTGCTTCTGGCGGCCCTGGCGGCCCTCTTCCTGGGCCTGGGATGGCTGTTTGGCGGGATGACCGGCCTCATCGTTGCCTTTGCCTTCTCGCTGGTGATGAACGTCGGCTCCTACTGGTTCTCTGACCGTCTGGCCCTGACCATGGCCGGTGCTCATGAGGTGGCGGAGGAGCAGGAGCCGCATCTGCATCGTCTGGTGGCCGAGGTGGCGGGGATGGCTGGCCTGCCCAAGCCCAAGGTCTACATCATCCAGAACGATTCGCCCAACGCCTTCGCCACCGGCCGCAACCCCAAGCATTCGGCGGTGGCTGCGACCACCGGCATCATGCGCATACTGAACGATGATGAGCTAAAGGGCGTGCTGGCCCATGAACTGGGCCATATCAGGAACCACGACATCCTGGTTAGCGCCATCGTGGCCACCATCGCAGGCGCCATCATGTTCCTGGCGATGATCGCCCGCTGGAGCCTGTTCTTCGGCGGCTTTGGCAGGTCGCGCAACGGGAACAGCGGCCTGATAGGGCTGGCCCTGTGGCTGGTGATCATCATCGTGGCGCCCATCGCGGCCATGATGGTCCGCATGGCGATATCGCGAGGGCGCGAGTACGGCGCCGATGAGGCTGGCGGTCGCATCTCTGGGCGACCCCTGGCCCTGGCCAGCGCCTTGCGCAAGCTGCAAATGGGCGCCCAGATGCGGCCGATGCAGGTCAACGAGTCGACCGCCCATCTGTACATCGTCAACCCGCTGCGGTCCGACTTTGTGGGCAATCTGTTCAGCAGCCACCCGCCTATCGAGGACAGGATAGCCCGCCTGGAGCGCCAGGCCCAGAGCATGGGCGTCTGGGGGTAGGTTTCTCCGACGGGCGAACGGCCATAAGACAACCAGCGTGTAGCGCCGAGAGGGGCGCTATCCGCTTTGTGTCTTGGAGCTGGAAGGGAGGGCGACATGGCGGAGAAGACGAAGGAGCCGGGGACTGGGCAAGAAGGGGCTCAGGCCGGGCCGAAACAGCCTCCGGCCCAGCGGGCGCGGGCTGAGGCCGGGCCGTCGCCGCCGCCGCGAAGAGGGGGGTTGCCGCCCCACATTGTTTGGGCGATCGTATCGGCCATTGTGCTGGTAGTGTTTGCGCCGGGGCTGTTTGCGGCTGGCTTCTTCACCAACGAACTGGTGGACGATGAGGGCGGCGGTGGGCCATCGGTGGTGGCCACTGCCCAGCCCACGGCGACGCCGCCAGTGGTGGTGGCGGTCAGCGTCGATAATGCCCCGAGCTGGGGGCCAGAGGACGCCCCGGTGACCATTGTCGAGTTCAGCGACTTTCTCTGACCCTACTGCCAGAGGTTTGCGGTGCAGACCTTGCCCAAGATAAAGCAGGCTTATGAGGGTAAGATCAGGTTCGTCTCTCGCGACTTTCCTGTCCATGGCGAGACCGCTGTGAAGATGGCTGAGGCGGCCGGGTGCGCCGACGAGCAAGGGAAGTACTGGGAGTACCACGACAAGCTGTGGGAGAACTTCCAGACCTCGTCCCAGCAGGCGCAGACTGGGGTGGATGCCCTGGTGACCGCCCTGAAGGGGTACACTTCCGACCTGGGGCTGGACACCGCTAAGTTCAACGACTGCCTGGACTCCGACAAGTATCTCTCGAAGGTGCAGAAGGACGCCCAGGATGCCCAGTCCTATGGGGCGACCGGCACACCTGCCTTCTTCATCAACGGTCTGCTGGTGTCAGGCGCCCTGCCGTTCGAGGACTATCAGGATAGCAGTGGTGCGACGCAGCCGGGGTTCAAGAGCATTATTGACGAGGCTCTGGCGGCGGCTAAGGCTGGCGCAGCAGTCCCTACTGTGCCCAGCGCTGCGAGCAGCGGTGGCTGAGGACATTGACGCGGCTCGGTCGAGCTGGCTGGTGAAGCAGCAGCCGAGCCGTCGAGACTGTCGAGAAGGGTGAAGGCCGTGGCCAAGAGCCACGGCCTTCCTTATTCTAGAGGGCGCTAGCCCGCTCCCCGCAGGCCCAGCTCGTCGGCCGCTCCTTTCATCGCCTCGATGACGAAGGCGATGTGCTCGTCCAGGTCCACCCCCAGGTCTTGCGCCCCCTTCGCAATGTCCTCGCGGTTCACCGAGCGGGCGAAGGCCTTGTCCTTCATCTTCTTACGCACCGCCGCTGCGTCTACCTCGAAGAGGCTCTTGTTGGGGCGCACCAGGGTCACGGCGGTGATCAGCCCGGTCAGTTCGTCCACGGCGTAGATGGCCTTGTCCATTGGGGACTTGCGCTCCAGGCCCAGGTGCTCGGCATGGGACAGGACGGCGTAGACGACGTCCTCGGGGTAGCCTCGCTCCCGCAGGATGTTGGCTCCCTCCTGTGGATGCTTGTCCAGAGTAGGGTGAATCTCATAGTCGAAGTCGTGGAGGAGGCCAACGATGGCCCACTTCTCCTCGTTCTCCCCGTAGTGGCGGGCGTAGGCCCGCATCGCCGCCTCCACCGCCAGGCCGTGCTTACGCAGGCCCTGGCTCTGGGTGTACTCGCAGAGGAGGGCCCAGGCATCGTCTCGGTTCATGACACTCCTTTCAGCCGCGGTTGTTCTCATCATAGAAGGGCGCGGAACTAGGGGCAACGGAGCCAGTCAATTCTGGCGAAACTGCCCATAGGGGCTTGAAACGCATGTTCTTATGCGCTATCCTGAGGTGTATGGACAGCGAGGACAAGCTCCAGATCCTCGGCACCTACGACGCCAGCTACGACGCTGAGGGGCGGCCCCGCACCGTTCGCCGGCCTTCGCTGGGCCAGAAGAACGGGCCGGGCGGCATCTTCTACGCCGATGTCGGTGGCGGCCGCTGCGTTCCCCTCCTGCGGGTGCTGATGACCAACGTGTGTGAGAACGACTGCCGCTACTGCGCCATCAACTGCCACCGCCAGGTTCGCCGCACGTCATTTCAGCCGGAGGAGCTGGCCAGGACCTTTGTGGAGATGTGGCAGCGCCGTTTAGTGACCGGTCTCTTCCTCAGCTCGGGGGTTGCTGGCGGCGCCGCCAAGACCGCGGAGCGAATGCTCACAACGGTGGAGATCCTGCGCCAGCGCGAGCGGTTCTCCGGCTACATCCACCTGAAGCTCATGCCCGGCCAGCCCGCCGACTACATCGAGCGGGCGGTGGCTCTGGCCGACCGCGTCTCGGTGAACCTGGAGGCGGCCACCGCCGAGCACCTGGCCCGCATCGCCCCCAGGAAGAGCTATGGCCTCCTTCTGCCGCCTATGGAGGAGGTGCGCCGCCTGCAACAGCGTTACCCCGGCCAGCTACGGGCAGGGCAGATCACGCAGTTGGTGGTGGGGGCCGCCGGCGAGAGCGACCGGCAGATCATGGAGACCTCGCAGGGTCTGTACGACCGCCTCGCTATGCGCCGGGTCTACTACAGCGCCTACCAGCCGGTGTGCGGCGAGGCGCTGGCGCCGCCGGTTCCCCCCTTGCGCCAGCACCGCCTCTATCAGGCCGACTGGCTCCTGCGCTTCTACGGCTTCCGTTTCCCGGAGCTGCCGTTTGAGGCAGGAGGCTCGCTGCCCAGGGATGTCGACCCCAAGGCGGCCTGGGCCCTCCTTCATCCGGAGCGCTTTCCCCTGGAGGTGAACCGGGCGACCTACGACGAGCTGCTGCGGGTGCCTGGCATCGGGCCGATGAGCGCTCGCTGCATCCTCAAGCTCCGCCCTGCTCACGCCTTTGGCGACCTGAAGGAGTTGGCCCGCCTGGGAGTGGCGGTCGAGCGGGCTCGCCAGTTCGTCCTCCTGGACGGCCGCTATCCGGGCGACCGTCGCCTGCTGGCGCAACCGAGGGCGGCCGGCGACCCCTTCGACAGGCTCAGGGCAGGCCTCGATCCGGCCCAGCTCTCCCTCTGGAGCGACGACGTCCAAGCCCTAGCGCCAGCTTGTTCATGATGTAGGGCAGGGCCCCTCCGCCAAAGGCGGAGTCCGCCAGCCCCTAGGCTTCGCGCCCAAGGCGCGCCTCCGGCGCGGCGGCTGTCGCGAGGCTTGTCTACCTTATTTAACCGCCTTTCTACCGCGTTTTCACCGGATAGCACGCAACACGGCTGGGATAATGTGCTATTGTCGAATTGAACAGTTGTCCATCCGTCGTGCCGTTTCGGCACGGGGATCGCTGTTCTCAGGACGGACAAGGGAGGGGTGCAGCCGTGTTCGATAGGGTATCCGCTTTCCTCAGGGAGGCCGGAGGCCGCCTGAGGGTTCCTTTTCGCGGGTCTCAGGCCCCGCTGCAAGAGGCGCTGGCGACGAGCTGGCTCTCGATGAGGCTGGCGGTCCTGCGAGGCGAGGTCCAGCCCGACGCCCGCATCTCCGTCAGCGACTCCACCAGAAACGGGAAATCGGGCTTCATGACCGTGCAGGCGGTTCTGAAGACGGTGGAAGCTGGCTGGGGATATTGGGACCGCAAGACCCAGGAATGGTGGTACGGCGTCCTGGAGGACGCGAACAGCTACTTTGGCCTGGTAGATACGGCCGCCAGCGCCGAAGTCCAGGGCCCGCCCTGAGCCCGGCACTGACGGCGGCGGCGCACTCTCCGAGTGCCTAGCCTCCCTTCGCTTCGCTCGAGGGCAGGCCCTGCACGGCCCTCTCAATGTCGTCCAGGTGTATCTGGTTGTGCTCCGTGACCGTCTGCACGAAGAGGTCGCTCAGGGAGCCGCTGAAACCGAAGGGGGTATCCATTTGCTTGGCCAGCAGCTCCTCACTGAGCCCCGCGACGGCCCTGATGCCGTTCTCGTAGCCCACCTTGAGCTCGTTCAGGATCTCCGCGACAGGCTTGTCCTGGCGGGCGGCCACCTGCTGGGCGTTCCAGGCGTCGATGTCGAAGCCGCCGCCCCCGCCGCCCCCGCCGCCCGCTGGCGGCTGCGGGCTGGTGGCCATGCTGATAAAGAAGGGCACGGCACCACCCAGGGCTGCTAGATGACAGTAGGCCTGCTTCACCGTCCAGCCCTGCTCGTAGATAGTCTTCTCCCAGTCGGCAGGGGAGAGTCCGCTTGCCATCTTCTCCGAGCGCTCGACGAAGGCGCGTATAGCCTCGGTGATCTCTTGTTTGGTCGCCATGCTGGTTCCTCCTGTTGGCTAGGATGTTTTGTCCACGGCGAATCGATCTCGCATGGATTCGGCGGCGGCCGTCAGCTCCCCGGGCCGGCTGATCGGCGGCGAGCAGGCGGTGTCGGAGCAAACGTAGGCGGCGGGCCAGGGCCCGCCGTAGGCGGGAAGAAGGGCCTGTAGCCGCGAGGCGTCTCGCTGGGGGTGGATGACCTGCACGGCGCGGGCGGGCAGGTCCAGGCGGAGGGCCGCCCGCAGGAGGGACTGCGTGCCCTCGTGGGCCGGGTCGCCCACGATGTTGATGCGAGCATACGATCGTGCGGAAGGCGTGTAGCCGTGACCTGGACGATTTAGTCCGGTGGCTGACTCAGCGATCCGGGCCTGACGGGACGGTGTCAACGGGGCACTCAGAGGACAGTCTTAGCAAGCCTACCGCTTCCGAAAGCCGGTGCAGTGCCTTCGTTCAGCAAGGCGAGCGACTCAAGGGTAATCGGTTCCTCTAGTCCAGCGTTCACGTAGTCCAATAGCTCCAGCACGGCTTCTACGTGTTGCCGCACGAGAGTCACCACAGATTCGAAGAAGTTGTATTGCCTCGGCCAGCCATGCTGGCGGTCGATATCCGGCAGATTGACCGAGAGAATGACGATGCTCGCGACGGGAGAATCGCGCAGCCGCTCCAATAGCTCTATCGTCGATGGCTCCAGGAACGTCGCGTACTTGTCGATAACCCGTTCTAGGTCATCCTGGAATCGCTTCAGTTCGTTTGCGCTGTATTGGAGCCAGCTTGTCTCTGCAATCGTCGGCCCCGTTTTGGCAAAGTCAAGCCAGCGGATTTGCTCGTAGAAGTCTTCGCCAAAGAAGCCAGTGACCGTTGATGGCAGAGCTTCGGGTTTGCCAGACACTGCAGCCTTGTACCAGTTGCCGAGCAATTGGAGCTGCCTCATGAGAGGTCGGCGCAGTTGGGCGACGGCCACGTCTCGAACTTTCTTCCGCTCTCGCTGCCGCTGACTTTCAAGGATTCTGTCAATCAGGAGTATTACGACCAGGGAGGTCACTAGCCCCCCGCCAATCTGAGCCGTCCAGTCCTTGACCCACCCGACTTCGAGCCAAATGGCGTAGAAGGCGAGGGACAGGCCGATGAAGATGACCAGCAGGGCATATGATGTTCGCATCTGCTACACCCGATACAGAACCCTAGCGAGCGACCACACAGCGGTGCTCCATGTGGCTGGTTGTGTTCCAGGCTCACTAGCCACCAGCGCCAGCAGCCCGACCATCGCAGGTCGCAGGTATCTCGTGGCTCCGCACCCCATCTACGCGTGTCCCGCGTGCCGTGATTATACACCCCGTTCCAACGAGGCCCGCCGCAGGCTGGGCGAGGTCGACCTGCCGCTGCTGGAGCAGCTCCTGGATGCGCTGGGCGATCTGGTCGCGGTTGCCCTGGTAGTAGGCGGCCAACTGGGGGAGGAGCTGGCGCATCCGTTCGGGCGGGATGTAGGTGGCGCCGGTCAGGACCTCGCCGTCGGGCGTCAAGAAGGCCGTGGTCGGCCAGCCGCCCATGTTGTAGCGGGCGTTGATGTCGGGGCGCTCGTCGTTGTCCACCCGGATGGGGACGTAGCGGTCGTTGATGGAGGCTATGACGGCCTCGTCGGAGTAGGTGGTCTCGTCCATAACGTGGCACCAGTGGCACCACACGGCCGAGAGGGAGAGGAGGATGGGCTTGTCCTCCTGGCGGGCCAGCGCGAAGGCCTGGGGGCCCCACTCTTGCCAGCGGATCTCCCGGGCGCGATTGGGTCGGGGCGAGAAGCGAAAGCAGGCCTGCCCTGAGCGCAGCCGAAGGGGCTGAGAGTCGCCCTTCCTGGTGGTCACGGTCTGTTTCCTTTCCTTCGACAAGCTCAGGACAGGCTCCTTCGTTTCCCTCAGGGCAGGCTCCTTCTAGCCCTTGGCTTCGGCCACGAGCTCGGCCATCGGCTCGTAGCGGCCAAAGGAGGGGACAAAGTAGACGCCGGCCGCCTTGGCCTTGGCCACGGCCAGGATGTCGCGGGCGATGGCCATCCCTTCCGCCAGGCCGTTCTCGCCGGCGCGGCGCAGGCGCTCGCGGATTTCGTCGGGGATGACGATACCGGGCGTCTGTTGGTGGAAGAACTCGGCGTGGCGGTGGCTGTGCAGGGGCATGATGCCCACCAGGATGGGCAGCTTGAACCTGGCCGTTCGCTCCAGGAAGCGCTCCAGGCGGTCAGCGTCGTAGACCAGTTGGGTCATGAAGAAGTGGGCGCCGGCCTCTACCTTGCGGCGCATCAGGTTGAGCTCGCCCTGCTCCTCCCTGGCGTTGGGGTTAGCGGAGCCGCCGATGAAGAAGGAGGCCGGCCGGCCGATGGACTTGCCGGTCCAGTCAACGCCGTCGTTGAGCATCTTGAGGATGCGGATGAGCTGGACGGAGCCGACGTCCCAGACGGCCACCACATCGGTGTGGCCGCCCAGGCCCGGCGGGTCGCCGCGCAGGCAGAGGATGTTGCGCACCCCGAGCACGTGGGCCCCCACCAGGTCCGAGTGGATGGCGATGAGGTTGCGGTCGCGGGTCGTGTAGTGAACCAGGGTCTCCACCCCCAGCTCTCGCTGGAGGTAGATGGCCATGGCCACGGGGCTCATGCGCACCCGGGCCAGGGGGCTATCGCCGATGTTGATGCAGTCGGCGCCCGCCTGCTGGAGCAAAGCGGCCCCGGCCAGGGCTCGCCGCGGGCTGAGGCCGTGGGGCGGGTCCACCTCTGCGCTCACCACGAAGCGGCCGGCCGCCAGCTTGTCCGCCAGGGTCTGCGGCTGGCGAGCGACGGTGGGTGGCGCGGTAGTCGATGCCTGCTCGGTTGGATTGTCCATCGGGCGTCAGGGAAAGCATACCCAAC
>CAYGYF010000023.1:0-15604 GCA_964354065.1 uncultured Dehalococcoidia bacterium
CGCCTGGAGCTGCCACCGGCGTGGCGTGAGCGAGTCAAGGAACTCGTCAGCACGGGTGGCGCAGGCCTTGCCGTGGAGCGAGAGCGACAGCGATTGAATGAAAAGATTGCTCGAGTTCGGCGTGGGCTGATCGACGGCATCCTTGACGACGAGACGGCGAGAGCAGCGGTTCGAGAGGCGGAGGCTACCCTGCGTGCCCTGCCGAGGGTAGATGGGGCTTCCGTTCAAGCAGGGGAGAGTCTAACCGACATCCGAGAGCTCTGGCCGCACATGGCAGGGGGAGAAAGACGCGATCTGGTGCGGCTGGTATTGGCGAAGGTTGAGGTCGACCTGCGGACAGGGTCGGTGGGCGGACTAATTCCAAAGCCCGCCTTCGCTCCCCTGTTTCGGGTCTTAGCAGAAGAGGAAGACGGGCTGATCAGTGTTTGCGGCTGGCGACCCCGAGGGGATTCGAACCCCCGATCTCCAGCGTGACAAGCTGGCATGTTAGTCCACTACACCACGGGGCCGCCTGTCATGGCTCGGTTGGAGCCATCCCTATTCTAGATAGACTCGCCGATCCTGTCAATCACCCGCATCCTGACGAGCGTTGGCCTTGACTCGCACCTAGCGTATAATGCTGCTGACGACCGCATATCGCTCTCATTGGGGGAAGAAATTGCCCAGACGATCTCGCCCTGCCGGGAGGCGGCGCAAGGAGCGCAAGCGTTTGCCTCCCACCCCAGGACGCCCATCGCTCACCGTTGTCGCGCCGGTGGAGAGTTCTGAACCGGCTCGGCCCGCCCAGGCTGTCTCAAGGGCCTCTTCTGTAGCTTCCTCCACAGCCAGGGCGCCGGCCCGCCACATAGGCAGGGATTACAGCTATGTCTTGGGCGAGGTGCGACGCATCGCCATCATCATGGCGATCGTCATCGCGGGGCTGATCGCGGCGGCGATTATTCTCCGCTAGGCCGCAGATCAGGATTCGAAGCCCCGGTTCGGCTCCGGGCCGCTGGGCAGCCGAACGAAGAACGCGCGGACCCAGGCGGACGCTGCCCCGACGACGCTTGCTCGCCCGTCACGGGCGCATGCCGCGGAGCTCGGTAGCCTCGACCACCCGGCTTACTCCCAGCACCGTGGCCGCCTCCCGCATGGTGATCTTGTCCCTCTCGGCCAGCCCTTGGACATCGTGGTAGGCCCTGGCCATCACCTCGCTCAGGCGACTGTCGACGTCCTCTTCTCGCCAGAAGACGCCCGCCCGGTCCTGGGCCCACTCGAAGTAGGAGACGACCACGCCGCCGGCGCTGGCCAGGATATCGGGGATGACGAGTATCCCCGCCTCACCCAAGATTTCATCTGCTTCGGGCGTTGTCGGCCCGTTGGCCGCCTCGGCGATGATTTTCGCCTTGACATTGGCGGCATTGGCTCCGGTGATCTGGTTTTCGAACGCGGCCGGTACGAGCACGTCCACGGGTAGGGTCAGGAGGTCCTCGTTGGTAATGCGGTCGACTTCAGGGTAGTCGGTGACCCGGTTGCTCTCCAGCTTCTGGGCGATGGCTGCCTCGATGTCGAGGCCGCGGCCGCTGTAGATGCCGCCGGATGTGTCGCTGACGGCAACCACCCGGCAGCCCTGGCGGGCCAGAAGACGCGCTGACCACTGGCCGGCATTGCCGAAGCCCTGGACGGCCACGGTTGCCTCGTCCAGAGATAGGCCGTAGTGGCGGGCAGCTTCCCGAACTACGTGCAGGATGCCGCTTCCTGTTGCTGCCACTCGCCCCTCGGTGCCGAAGACGGCGATGGGCTTGCCAGTGACCACAGCCGGGGCCCAGCGGCCCTGGGCACTGCTGTAGGAATCCATGATCCAGGCCATAATGCGCGGGTCCGTGCCTACGTCGGGGGCGGGCACGTCCAGATCAGGGCCGATAATGGGACCTATGGCGGCGGCATAGCGGCGGCTCAGGTTCTCCAGCTCGCGCAACGACAGCTTCTTAGGATCGACGTTGACGCCGCCCTTGGCACCGCCGAAGGGGATATTGACGACGGCGCACTTCCAGGTCATCCAGGTGGCCAGAGCTTTGACTTCGTTGAGGGTGACGCTGGGATGGAAGCGGATGCCTCCTTTGCCTGGGCCGCGAGCTAGGTTGTGCTGTACTCGGCAACCCCAGAAGACTACCGTCGAGCCGTCGTCCATACGCACGGGCAGGTTGACTATCAGTTCACGCCGGCATGTGCGCAGGTACTGACGCATCGCCTGGTCCAGGCCGAGGCGGTCGGCAGCCGTGTCGAACTGGGCTAGGGCGGTCGCGTAGGGGTCTGCCTGCTCGGCAGTGGGTGTGGCCTCTACACCGGGTTCAACCATAGTGTGTCCTCCTCTGACCGGGGCGGCCGGCGGTTGCCGGTCGTCGGCCGCCGCTCAACCAACGCAGGTGTCCCAATAATGCGGCCCAGCCGCTCCTCTGTCAAGGGCTGAATCGGCCGGCCCGACCAGAGGCACGTAATCCAGATTTAACACGGTCGTAATCCAGTTGTAACACTCATCTGGTATGAGTGAGGTGAGACGTGCAGATCGGTCTCATTGACAGAAAGGTTCGGCGATGCTGAAGCCAGCGTTGAATGAGCTTGTGTTCGACTATGTGGGCGCCTGGAACAAGCGTGAATTGGACGAGCTGGTATCGTTCTTCGATCAGGACGCATTGTACGAGGACCACGGCTTGGGGATGGCGGCCCGGGGCAAGGGCGCGATTCGGCGGTACTTGGCCGATGTCTTTGTGGCCCTTCCTGACGCTACGATGATGTTCGCCGCAAGCCCGCTTGTCGGCGACGACCGGGCGTACATCGAGTGGGTGATGTCGGGCACTGAGAAGGGCGAGCTTGCTGGAACAAGGCCCGGCGACAGAAGGTTCGAGGTCTGCGGGGCTTCCGTGATGGTGATGGAGCACGGCAAGATTGTGAAGAAGACGGACTACTTCGATCCGGCCCTCCTTGCCGGAAGGGAGGCGGTCGAAGGCAGGCACCCCGCCAGCAGCAAGCCCTTGGTGCTCGCTGGCAAAACGGAAGGGGCGACTTGGGGGAGCATCCCAGAGGAAGAGGACAACGTGAGCTGGGGCGAGTGAGCCGACCGCGGGAGGGGAGCTACAGATCCCAGAAGCTGGTCAAGCGCTCGAAGTCGATGGTGCCACTCTCCGAAACGTTGTCTGCTTCTATTCCGGCTTCTTCGGCGGCGGCTATAGGGTTCATCCCACCCAGCAGGATGATGCCGACTTTGTTCAGACCCACCTGGATCTGGCACACGGGCTGACTGACCTCGCCCACTAGGAGCACTCCGCGGATCCCGGCCTGGTTGAGTTCCGCCGTGATGCTCCGCACCAGCGGTTCCGAGGCGCCGGGTATCTCCCGGAAGTTGGCGAGTATCCTGCCGTTGCCGGTGGCGGCGGCATCGCGCACGCGGGTCATCCTGGCTCTGATGTAGGCCTCAGAGGGGTCGAGGGAGGAGCCGGCGTAGGTTATGATGGCCACGAACCTGCGCGGTGTGGAGTTCTGGATCTCTAGGACGCCTCCGAACCGCGAGTCCGTGGGTATCCCCGCTTTGAGAAGAACGCCGTTTATGACGGCGCTGCAAACCGTGGCAAAACCCACCGTGCCCTCGGGAATGACCACGTCGCCCAGCTTCTCGCCCTCGGGGGCCACGGCCACCAGTTCGCTGACACAGAGGCCAGCGCTGAAAGCGTCCCTCATCGCCGTTAGGGCCTCCCTGAATCTGTCTTTGGGGAAGAGGGACGTATTTATGGGCACTTGGCCGGTGCGTCGCCTGGGGTCGAAGGTGGTCTGAAAGGCCAGCAGCTCGATCCTCTCGATGACGAAGCCGACCTGCTCTGGCACCAGGGCGCTTCTCACCTCGGCCAGCCCCTTGGCCGTGATCATCCTGCCGTCTCTGCCCAGGGGCCGGGTAAAGCCCCGCTCGTCAGTGATCTTGAGGTGGTAGCGGACGGTCCGATCGCTCAGATGCAGCCCGTGGGATTCCAGGGCCCTGGCGATGGCGGTCGAGCCAAGGGGCTCGAAGGACTCGCTGAGCACTCGCAGGATGGAGACGACCTTTCGCTCCGTGTCCCGGTTGTCGTCTTGGATCATAGTCTATTCACCGCCCGAGGCAGTGTTTGCTGGTCAGGGCCCGGCAATTCACCGCCGCGCGTCATTATAGCCCCTTTGTCACGTCTGGACTAGTAGGCGTACAGCCTCCCGTACGGGCGCAGCCAAAGGGGAGACAGCTTGATGAATCGGCCCGATAGGATATCCCTGGCATCATAGCCGAAATGGTCAGCGAACTGCCCGATCAAATCGGAGAGGAGCGCTCGGTCCTTCTTGTCCGCCTCGCTGACGCCCACCTCCTTGCCGAGCTGATAGTCGTTGATCTGGCTGCGCAGGTAGATGGCCCCGCCATGCATGCCGGTGCCGACGAAGTTGGCCTTGTGCGATTCGCCACTATTCAGTCCGAGGCCGAGAACAACGACGATGCCGCCCGCCATGTATTCGCCCAGGAAGTCTTGGGCCGTGCCGCCGATGACCAGAGCCGGCCTCTTATCGTTATACTCCTTCATGTGGATACCGGCTCGATAGCCGACGTCCTCGCGGATGAAAATCTTACCCCCGCGTGCCGACAGCCCGGCGATGTCTCCGGCGTGGCCGTGAACGACGATCTCTCCTTCGTTCATGGTATTGCCACAGCCATCCTGAGCGTTGCCATGGACGACGATCTTGGAGCCATTCATGAATGCGCCCAGGTCGTTGCCCGGCGTGCCGTAGATGTGTATTTCGGCGGCACTGCGCAGGTTGGTGCCGATGTACCTCTGGCCGTGGACATTGCGAAGCTCGATCCTCTGGGCTCCACCCTCAACCGCTTCTCGAACGATGCGATTCAGGTCTCGGTAGTGAACACCGTTGGCGTCGATGGTGAGAGCCGACGTCGCATTCTGGGAAAGTCCAGCCGTCATCGATTCAGCTCCCTGCCATCCTCACGCCCAGGATTGCGAGCTCGGAATCCGTGAGGCCGACCCCACGCAGGTTGAGGCGATTCCCTCGCAGGCTTTCGAGGGCGTTGATGCCCATCCCGCCCAGCATGTCCTTGATCTCCAGGCTCCAGCCGCGCAGAAGATTGACCAGGCGGCGGGCTCCTATGTCGGGATTTACCCTCTTGCTCAGGATGGGGTCGGTGGTGCAGATGCCCCAGGCGCACTTGCCGGTATGGCACTGCTGGCACACGGTGCAGCCAAGGGCGATGAGGGCCGCTGTCCCAATGTAGACGGCATCTGCGCCCAGGGCGATGGCCTTGACCACATCGGCGCTGCTCCTGAACCCACCGGCGGCGATGATCGAGGCCTGGTTGCGGATACCCTCCTGGCGGAGGCGGTCGTCCACGGAGGCGATGGCCAGCTCGATGGGGATGCCGACGTTGTCGCGGATGGCCTTGGGTGCTGCGCCGGTGGCTCCCCTCAGGCCGTCCAGGGCGATAATGTCGGCGCCGGCTCGCACTATGCCGCTGGCGATGGCGGCCGAATTGTGCACGGCGGCGATCTTCACCGACACCGGCTTGGTGTAGTTGGTCGCTTCCTTCAGGGCGTAGATAAGCTGGGCCAGGTCTTCGATAGAGTAGATGTCATGGTGGGGGGCCGGCGAAAGGGCGTCGGTGCCCGTCGGGATCATGCGTGTTTCCGCTACGTCCGTACTCACCTTCTCGCCGGGGAGGTGGCCACCGATGCCCGGCTTGGCCCCCTGGCCGATCTTGATTTCGATCACCCTGGCCAGGTCGAGATAATCGGCGTCCACCCCGAACCGGCCGGAAGCCACCTGGACGATGGTGTTGTTTCCGTACTTGCGGAGCTTGTGGTGGAGCCCCCCTTCGCCGGTGTTGAACAGGGTGCCTGCTTCGGCAGCAGCGCGGGCCAGCGATTCGTGAACATTGAGGCTGACAGCGCCGTAGGATAGGGCCGAGAAGAGGACGGGGAGCTCGATGGCCACTTGGGGGGCCAGCCGGGTCTTCAGGGAAAGGGAGGATGGATCCAGTTCCACCGCGTCCGGCTTGCGGCCCAGGAATGTCCTCAGCTCCATGGGCTCCCGCAGCGGGTCGATGGACGGATTGGTGACCTGGCTGGCGTTAAGGACGAGATGGTCCCAGTAGATGCGATATGACTTGTCATTGCCCATGCCCGTCAGCAGGACTCCGCCCGTCTCGGCCTGCTTGATGACGTCCTCGATGGCCTCCGGCCGCCAGTTGACGTTCTCCCGGTAGGAGAGGGGGTTGGCGCGGATGTTCAGGCAGTGGGTGGGGCAGAAGACGGAGCAGCGATGGCAGCCGACGCAGTATTCGTCGTCGCTGCGGATGGCGTCGTCCTCAGGGTCGTAGGTCTGAGCACCGAAGCTGCACTGTTGCACGCACACCTGGCAGACGATGCAGCGGCTCACATCTCTTTCGATGACGAACCTGGGAGGCAAATAGGTCTTCATTGATACGGCCACCTCTGCCCGATTACCTCACCGCTTCCCGCGCCGCTATCGGTTCTTTCTTGGTCAGGGGGCTCTTCAGGCTGCCAACGATGGGTTCGCCCCCCATGGGGATCCAGGCCCTATCCAGCTCTGGGCAAACCAGGCGAATGGCCGACTCCTCCGACGACAGGAAGAGCACGTCGCCTTTGGTGGCAGCCGTCAGCGGCCGCAACCTGATCCTGTCGGTCAGGCCGATCATCTCGCCCTGGTGGGCGATGACCACGGTGAAGGGGCCGTTGAGCAACAGGCTGCCGTAGACCTGGCGCAGCGTGGTATGGAGGGCAGCCGTCGCCTCATCTTCGCGTTCGATCTGGCTCCAGAGAGGGGGAGCGAAGATGTCCGCCACCACCTCGATGGGGAGGTGATGCTTGCGCATCAGCAGGTCGACCGCGTAGGTCACCACCTCGGTGTCGGTCTGCATGGTGCAGTGATAGCCAAACATCTCCAGATAGCGTCGATTGATTCCGTAGGAGGAGATCTCGCCGTTGTGGATCACCGTCCAGTCCAGGATGTTGAAGGGATGAGCGCCGCCCCACCAGCCGGGGGTGTTGGTGGGGAACCTGCCGTGGGCGGTCCAGAGATAGCCCTGGTACTCCTCCAGGCGGAAGTAGTGGGCGATCTCCTCGGGGTAGCCGACGCCCTTGAACACGCCCATGTTCTTGCCGCTGGAGAAGACGAAGGCGCCCTCCACCCTGCTGTTGATGTCCATGACCTTGTTCAGCACGTAGTCATCGTCGGCCCGCCCGTTCTCCTTCTCGCGGCGGGACTCCAGGAAGTAGCGCCAGACCAGGGGCGGGTTGTGGATGCCGGGCGTGCTCTGAGTGGGGATGGGCTCGGCGAGGACCACCCGGAAACTGGGCTCCAGTAGAGGTTCGGTCTCACTCTTGGCCTGGTCGTCCATGTACATGATGTGGAAGGCGTGGTAGTCGGCGTACTCGGGGTAGAGGCCGTAGACGGCGAAGCCTCCGCCGAGGCCGTTGCCGCGCTCGTGCATGTTGGCGATGGCCCTGATCGCATCTCGGCCGGAAAACCTCCTGCCGGACGTATCCATCATCCCGAACAGAGAGCAGGCGGAGATCACCTTGTCGTCGCCGTAGGGGTTTTCGAACTTCGTCTTGCAGCTCATCGCGCTCCCCCTATTCCGCCATGACCGTCTCTTCCGCCCCCGCGGCGGCAGCCGCCACGAGCGTTGCCGCGGGCGGTGGCGCTCCCAGTCTTTCCCGGCGCAGGTGGCCGGGGAAGTAGCTCAGGCCAAAGTCTCTGGCCAGAAGCGACTCCTTGAAGCTACTTACGTTGATGCCATCCTTCATGAGGCCGAACACCACGCCTGACCTTTCGATCTCACCGATGAAGATCATCCCCACGACGCGGTTGTTCTTGAGGACGATCTTTCGATAGCTGGCGGCGCTGGGGCTGGTGCTCAGAACCTCGTAGGTTGGGTCATCTGGCGGGTCCATCATGCCGGCCGACACGATGGAGAGTCCGAAGCAGTTGAGGGAGTTCATGGCGGTGCCGCCGGCGTACTTGGAGGCCAGGCCAGCCATGTTCTGGCCGGCAATCCTCCCCCCCAGGTAGGCGTTGGGCCAGATGGGGATGACGCGGTTGCCCTTGTGGACGAAATCGAAGGCCTCGGCCACATCGCCGCAAGCGTAGACATCGCGAACGCTGGTGGCCATCCGCCGGTCGACGACGATGCCTTTGTTGGTGGCCACGGCAGAGCCGGCGACGAGCTCCAGGCGAGGGCGCACACCGATGGCGAATATGACCGCGTCGCAGGGGAGCCGGCGGCCGTCCTTCAGGATCACCCCACCCACCTGCCCGTCGCCCTCCGGCCTGCCAACGATCTCGCTGACGGTCTGGCCGGTGATGAGGGTGACTCCGTTTCTTCGCAGCTCGGCCTCCGCCAGGCGGGAACCCTGGGCATCGAGCATGGTGCTGAGGACTCTATCCAGCAGCTCGACCATGATCACGGTCACCCCGCACTTGACTAGGGGGCGGGTAACACTCATGCCGATGAGGCCGCCGCCGATGACGACGACTGTGGAAGTCGGGCCGATGGCTGCCTTTATCCGCTCGGCGTCGTCGATGGTGGTGAAGGTGAAGACGCCGCCCTTGTCCACGCCCTTGACGCGGGGCACGATGGGGGTGCCGCCAGTGGCCAGGAGGAGCTTCTGCCAGGCTATCCGCCCGCCGTCGCCCAGCTCGACGAGCTTGCGGGCGAAGTCGATGCTTACGGCCTTGCGGCCGAGGATCGTTTGGATGCGATTCCTGGCGTAGAAGTCCGGCCGCCGGTAGAGCATGCTGTCGAGGGAGCACTCGCCCACCAGGTACTCGGAGATCAAGGGGCGCGAGTAGGTGAGGTACGGCTCGTCGGAGACGATGGTGAGGCTGCCCTCGCGGTCGAGCTGGCGAATAGCCTCAGCGGCACCGATGCCCCCGGCGGAGTTGCCGATGATCAGATACCTGGTCTTCGGCATGCTGGCCTCTGCCTTTGACGCTCTCTTAGGCATTCGCTCCGTCCTCCGCAAAGACCAGCGCCTCGTTGGGGCAGTTGGCGACGCAGACGGGCAGCGGCTGGCCGGGGCAGAGGTCGCACTTGACGATGGTGTGGCTCTCTACCTCTCGGCGGATCGCCCCGTAGGGGCAGACCATGATGCACGTCCAGCAGCCGACGCACCTCTCCGGGTCCACAGTGACGACGCCGCTGATGGGGTCCTTGGACAGGGCGCCGGTAAGGCAGGCGTAGACGCAGGGAGGCTCGGGACAGTGAACGCACTGCACGGCCAGGAAGGTGTAGCCGTTCTTCTGGACGCGAATGCGCGCCAGCGGCCGGGGCTGCTCCCGCAGGAACGCCTTGAGGATGTCTCTGGAGGTGGAATGCTCCACCGCGCAGTGAACCTCGCACAGGCGGCAACCGATGCAGACCTCTTCTTTCGGGTAGACTCTCTTCATCGAACGGCTCCAGGTTGCAGCAGGCGGCAAGCGGTTACCGGTTGCCGCCTCCCCCTTTGAGTGTTAGGTTACACCATAGGGGATAGCTTGTCAAGATGTTGGCGGACAAAGAATAGCGGTTCGGCGGCAACAAAAGGGGGGTGGCGGGCCAGGCGGCTGCCTGGCTAGAGCGAAGCGTTGTCGCTCTGGCGCTGGCGGGCCAGGGCGATGAGCTGCTGCACAGGCTGGAAGGGGAGGGAGATGTCACCCAGATCGCACTCGTGGGCGCCGCCGATGCCGTGGAAATCGCTGCCACCCAGGGGCAACAGGTCGTGCTTGCGGGCGACTTCGAGGAGACGGCCGACAGCCTGGTCGTCGTAGTCCTGATAGTAGACCTCCAGGCCGACGAGGCCGGCCTCTTTGAGCTCCACCACCAGGGGGTACAGGTCTTGCAGCTCGCGAGGGTGGGCCAGGACGGGCAGGCCGCCGGCGCTGACCAGAAGGCGGGTCGCTTCGACGGGGGTCAGCTTCTCGCGCTCTACGTAGGCGGAGCCGTTGCGGCCGATGTAGCGCTCGAAGGCCTCGTCGAGGGAGGAGATGTGGCCGGCCTCGAGCATGGCCAGAGCTACGTGGGGGCGGCCGATAGCACCGTCGCCGGCGATCTCCTGCACCCGCTGCCAGGAGAGGTCGATGCCCAGCCGCTTGAGCTTGGCCAGCATCCTCTGGCCCCGCCGGAGGCGGGAGCGTCGGAAGTGAGCCAGACGGCTCTGGAAGCGGGGGTCCTGCCAGTGGAGGAAGTAGCCGAGCACGTGGACCTCGCTGTGAGGCACGTCGGTGCTCAGCTCGACGCCGGGGATCAGGAGCAGTTGGGGGTGCTGCCGTGCCGCCTCCTGGGCCTCGGGGATGCCGTCGGTGCAGTCGTGGTCGGTGAGGGCGATCACCTCCAGGCCTTTGCGGGCCGCCCGCTCGATGAGCTGGGTGGGGGTGAGGCGGCCGTCCGAGTAGGTGCTGTGGGTGTGGAGGTCGGCCTTACTGCCCATACTCGCTCATCCCTTCGGCAGGCTCAGGGCAGGCCCTGCCTGCCGCCAGGCAGGTCGCGGTCGATGCGGACGATGGTCTGGGCGTGGCCGGTGGCCTGGTCGATGTCTATGAGGACGGCGTTGAAGATGGCGGGCCCCTTTTCTACCGGCGAGAAGTGGGTGGGTAGCTGAGTGAGGAAGCGCTCGATGATCGGCCTGGCTTCCATGCCGATGATGGAGTCGCGCGGGCCCACCATGCCCACGTCGGTCACGAAGGCGGTGCCCTTGGGGAGGATGCGGGCGTCGGCGGTGGCGACGTGAGTGTGGGTGCCGACGACGGCGCTCACTCGCCCGTCTAGATACCAGGCCAGGGCCGCCTTCTCGCTGGTGGCCTCGGCGTGCATATCGACGATGATCACCCGGGCATCCTGAAGGCGCTCCAGGGCGCTGTCAGCGGTGCGAAAGGGGCAGTCCGCGTCGACGCCGGTGAAGGTGCGGCCCAGGAGGTTGATGAAGGTGATCCCATCGCGGACGAGCAGGCCGCGGCCGGGGACACCTGGCGGATAGTTCAGTGGTCGCAAGATAGGGGATTCGCTATCGAGGATGGGGTAGATCTCGCGGTGCTCCCAGACGTGGTTGCCAGAGGTGATGACGTTCACGCCGGCGTCGAACAGCTCCTCGGCGGTGGTCAGGGTGAGGCCACGGCCGCCGGCGGCGTTCTCGCCGTTGGCGATCACCAGCTCCACCTCCATCTCCCGGATAAGGGTGGGCAGGATGGCCTGCACCGTCCTGCGGCCCATCCGTCCCACTACATCACCGACGAAAAGAACCTTCAACCCCATCTCCAGGCAAGGTAAAGGGTCAAGGGGCGAAAGGCAATGATGTGCTCCCGTGCCCCCTGACCCTTAGCCCCTATTTGGCGTACTCGACCGCCCGCTTCTCGCGGATCACGGTAACCTTGATCTGCCCCGGATACTCCAGTTTCTCCTCGATCTTCTTGCTGATGTCTCTGGCCAGGCGCACTGCCCCCAAGTCATCGATCTCCTCCGGCTTGACGATGATGCGGATCTCCCGGCCAGCCTGGATGGCGTAGCACTTATCGACTCCGTCGAAGCCGTTGGCGACTTCCTCCAGGGCCTGGAGCCGCTTGATGTACTGCTCCAGGGACTCGCGGCGGGCGCCCGGCCGGCTGCCGCTAGTGGCATCGGCGATGATGGTGATCACCGCCTCCACCGAGGCCAGTTCCACTTCTTCGTGATGGGCCTCGATGCAGTGGACCACCGCCGGGCTGAGGCCGTGGCGGCGGGCCATTTCGGCACCGATGAGGGCGTGGGTGCCCTCCACATCCTGGTCAATGGCCTTGCCTAGGTCGTGGAGGAGGCCACCGCGGCGGCTGACGTTGGCATCGGCGCCGATCTCCTCGGCGAGCATGGCAGCGATGTGGGCCGTCTCCACGGCGTGCTTCAGCTGGTTCTGGCCGTAGCTGTAGCGGTACTTGAGGCGGCCCAGCGCCTTCACGATCTCGGGATGAAGGCCAGGGCAACCCGCCTCCACGACCGCCTGCTCGCCCGCCTCCTTGATGGTGGCATCGACCTCTTTCCTGGCCTTCTCCACCATGTCTTCAATGCGAGCGGGGTGGATGCGGCCGTCGCTGATCAGCCTGGTGAGGGCCACGCGGGCAACCTCGCGACGCACGGGGTCAAAGGTGGAGATGGTTACGGCATCGGGGGTGTCGTCGATGATGACGTCCACGCCGGTGAGGTGCTCCAGGGTGCGGATATTGCGGCCTTCGCGGCCGATGATCCGGCCCTTCATGTCGTCACTGGGCAAGGGCACCACCGAGACGGTGGCCTCGGAGATCACCTCCGAGCTCAGGCGCTGCATGGCCGTAGTCAGGATGTCACGGGCTCGCTGATCGGCTTCTTCCTTCAGTTCGGCCTCGATCTCGCGGGTTCGACGGTTGGCCTCGTCGCGCACCTCCCCCTCGATCTGGGCCAGGAGGATCTCCCGTGCCTCCTGGGTGGTGAGATTCGATACGCGCTCGATCTCCTGGCGGCGCTGTTGCTCCAGCCCCTCGAGCCGGGCTTTGATGTCGTCTAGCTCCTTCTCCTTATTGACCAAGGAGCGCTCGCGGCGTTCCAGGGAGTCTAGCTTTCGTTCTAGGTGCTCTTCCTTCTGGATCAGGCGCCGCTCTAGGCGCTGTACCTCACTGCGCCGGTCTCGTAGCTCGCCCTCCGCCTGACTGCGCAGGCGAATGGCCTCTTCTTTTGCTTCTAGAAGTAACTCTTTCTGTCGTCGTTCGGCCTCGCTAACAATCTGGCTGGCCTTCTTCCCGGCACCGGCGGCGCGGCGATACTCCAGCCGCTGCTGAAGCCAAGCGCCGCCGAATGCTCCCCCAACCAGAGCAATGAGGCCGATCGGAACAATGAGTAGTACGGCCTCGGGCATCTTCACCTCACTTCCTGTTTGGAGTTCAGGGCAAATTTCAAGGTTGGTCGGGCTGTCGTCTTCATGATACGTCTGGCCGTATTGGAGTGTCAAGGAAAAACGGCTCTGGACGGTCTATGCGGAGAAGGCCTGGGATAGACAAAATCAATAGATAGAGCAGGGGATCATGAAGACGAGGTCATCGTTAGAGGCGGTTGGGGTTGCCTTGGGCCTGCTGCCAGAGCCTGTCGACAGTGGCGCTGACGGTATCGTATGGGAAGCCGCGCCGGAGGAGAAAGTCGCCCAGGCGGCGGCGGAAGGTGGGGTAGTCCAGGCCCTGGAGATGGCGGGCCTTCTTCTCGGCGGCGCGCAGGGCGGCGTCCTCTTCGGCCACTGCGGCCACCGCCTCGCGGGCTATCTCCCGCTCGATCCCCTTGGCCCACAGCTCCTGCCCGAGGAGGCGGCGGCTGCGAGGGCTGCTCTGGTCACGCGCCTCCACCCAGAAGCGAGCAAAGGCGGCGTCGTCCAGGAGACCCTCGTCGTCCAGGCGGGCGATCGTCTCCTGGACGACCGGCGGCGGCAGGCCGCGACGGGCCAGCCGCTGGCGGATCTCCGCCTGGCTGCGGGGGCGGTAGGCCAGGAGGCGAAGGGAGGTCTCGTAGGCCTGGTGCCTGACATCGGCCTGGCGCAGGGACTCGACCTGCTGGGGCTCAACGGCATCGCCGACGTGAAGTCCCGCCTGGGCCACCAGCTCCAGGCTGAGGGAGAGGGCGAAACGGCCGTCGATGTGGACATTGGCCCGCCGCCGTCGTGGCTGCTTCTCGATGGCGGTGATGCGCATGGCAGTGCCAATGGTCAAAAGGCCCCGACACGTCGGGGGCCGTAGATCCGCCTCAGGCGGGCAGGTAGCGTGTCCCGTGATCTATTCTAACTCAGGGGGCTCCTCGGGGGCGAAGGCGACGGCTGGAGCGAGGGGCTCAGTCTTGCGGCGAATCTCGGCTTCGATCTCTTCGGCCAGTTCGGGGTTCGTCCGCAGGAACTCCTTGGCGTTCTCCCGCCCTTGGCCGAGACGGGTGTTGCCGTAGTTGAAGAAGGCGCCCTGCTTGGCGATGATCCCGGCGTCCACCGCCAGGTCGATGATGTCGCCCTCGCGGCTGATGCCCATACTCTTGCCGGCGAAGAGCATGTCGAACTCGGCGGTACGGAAGGGGGGCGCCACCTTGTTCTTGACGACCTTGGCCCGCACGCGGCTGCCCACCACCTGGTTCCCCTGCTTGATTGCCTCGGCCCGCCGTAGGTCGATGCGCACCGAGCTGTAGAACTTGAGGGCGCGGCCGCCCGGTGTGACCTCCGGGTTGCCGAAGAAGACGCCGATCTTCTCCCGGAGCTGGTTGATGAAGATGACGGCGGTGCGGGAGCGGTTGATGACCGCGGTCAGCTTGCGCAGGGCTTGGGACATGAGGCGGGCCTGGAGGCCGGGCAGGGAGTCGCCCATGTCCCCTTCGAGCTCGGCCTTGGGCACCAGGGCGGCCACACTATCGACGACAATGACGTCCACGGCGTTGCTGCGCACCAGGGCCTCGGTGATCTCCAGGGCCTGCTCGCCGGTGTCCGGCTGGGAGATGAGCAGGTCATCCACCTTGACCCCCAAGGCGGAAGCATAGGTGGGGTCGAGGGCATGCTCCACATCGATGTAGGCGGCCAGCCCACCCGTCTTCTGGGCCTCGGCGATGACATGCAGGGCCAGGGTGGACTTTCCGGTCATCTCCGGGCCGAAGATCTCGGTGACGCGGCCGCGCGGGATGCCGCCCACCCCCAGGGCCATGTCCAGGGCGAGGGAGCCGGTGGGCACCACCTCCACTGCAAGACGGTGCGAGGCCTGCCCCAGGCGCATGATAGCCCCTCGGCCAAACTGCTTCTCGATCTGACCTATCGCCAGATCTAAGGCCCGAAGCTTATCGTCCGTATTCGTGCTACCTTCCTCCTTGCCAACATCTGCCAAGCTGTGATCGGCGGGCGGATCATAGCATGGGGCAGGGGGCAAAACAAGGGGCGATTGTCACTCTTCAGGGATGCGCCAGGCCTTGCCGCGGGGTGTAAGAGGCGTTCGCCAAAGCCGCAGAGCGACCGCTGTCGCCTAGACCAAGGCTCGCTGGGCCGCCCGGGCGATGAATTCGAGGAGGATCATCGCCACAAAGGGGCTGAAGTCCATCATTCCAAAGCGGGGGAGGACGCTGCGCAGGGGCGCCAGAATGGGCTCGGTGATCTCGTTCAGGGCGGCCACAAGCGGATTGCGCGGATCGATGGGGAAGGCCAGAGCGGCCCAGGACAGGATGACTCGCAGCAGGATCGCGCCCATCAAGATGCGCGTCAGGATCTGGACAAAGAGGGAAAGAGGTTCGATCCTTAGCCCCCCAGTTGCTTGGCTCTCTCGTAGGCGGCCATGATCGCTTCGGCAAAGGCAGCGCGAATGCCGGCCTGCTCCAGGGCGAGCAACCCCTCAGCGGTGGTGCCGCCAGGAGAGGTGACCATGTTGCGCAGGTCAGCCGGGTGCTTGCCGCTGGCCTGGGCGTAGCGGGCCGAGCCCAGCAGCGTCTGGATGACGATGGGGGCGGCCATCTCGCGCCGCATGCCGATGTGGACGGCGGCATCGATCAGGGCCTCCATCACCAGGAAGATGAAGGCCGGCCCGCTGCCGCTGACGGCGGTGG
>CAYGYF010000024.1:0-15248 GCA_964354065.1 uncultured Dehalococcoidia bacterium
ACGATGCCGTTGTGGATCACGACGAGCTGCCCCCGGCAGTCTCGATGGGGATGAGCGTTGACATCGCTGGGCCGACCGTGGGTGGCCCAGCGGGTGTGCCCAATGCCGAGGGAGCCCCTGGGCCAGCGGCTGCGCAGGCGCGACGCCAGCGTCTCCAGCTTGCCCACGCTCTTCCTCACGGCCAGCTTGCCGTCCTCAGCGAGCACAGCCACGCCGGCGCTGTCGTATCCCCGATACTCCAGCCGCTGCAACCCCTCCAGGAGGATGGGCGCCGCCGGCCTATTGCCCACGTAGCCTATGATGCCGCACATCGGGTCAATTCCTGGACGCGCCGCACGACCTCCTCCACCGCCCAGTCGGGGGTGGAGGCGCCCGCTGTTATGCCCACTCGCTCACGGCCAGCGAGCCACTCCGCTTCCACCTCGCCCGCTGTCTCGATGTGATACGTCTCGACGCCCTCTTCCTGGCAGATCTCCACCAGGTGGCAGGTGTTGGCGCTGTTGCGGCCGCCGATGACCAGCATCACGTCTACCTCCTGCGCCAGCTCCTGCGCCGCCGCCTGCTGGCTGGCAGCGACCCCGCACAGGGTATTGATGACCCGCAGCTCGCTGATCTCGTCCAGGCGTTCTTTCAGGAGACGCCCCACGAAAGCCGCGAACCGCGCCGGACTCTGGGTAGTCTGGGAGATGACCGCTACCCGCGCCGAAAGCTCCCTGGGCAGGGAATCAAGATTGTCTTCGGTAAAGGCGACGCCTCTTCCCCCTGCCCAGCTCAGGACGCCCTTCACCTCCCGATGACCGGCGTCCCCGTAGACGATCACGGTGAACCCGTTCGCCGCCATCTTCTTGGCCCACCGCTGAGAGCGAGTGACGATGGGGCAGGTGGTGTCGATCACGTCCAGCCCTTTTGCCCTCGCCTCCCCCAGCACCTCCGGCCCCACACCGTGGGTAGTGATGGCCACTGGCGCCTCACTCACGCCATCGATGCTGCTGCTCACCTCAACACCCTTCTCGGCCAGGGCAGCCACCACCTGCGGGTTGTGCACGACCGGCCCCAGGCTGATCACCCGCCCTCGCTTGCCGGCGGCCTTCTCCATCATGTCGATGGCGCGCCGCACCCCCCAGCAGAAGCCCATGTCCTTCGCCAGCAGTATCTCCACGCTCTCACCCATTCTCTAGACCAAGCCCATGCCCTCGACTGGCTGTCCCGAATGGCCAACCGCCGCCTCAGCGTACACACCCCGATAGCCCTCGGGCAAGAGAGCAGCGATCTCCTTCATGATCAGCTCCGTGCACTCCTGAGCCAGCTCGGCAGTCAGCCGACGGCCCCGGGGCAGCTCCAACGGCCGGCCGAACACGACGCGCACTGACGTGCGGCGCAGGAAGGAGTGGGGCAGCCTGACCACCTCTGTACCACTCACGCCCACCGGTACGATAGGAGCGCCGCTGCGCAGGGCGATGATCGCCGTGCCCGGGCGCCCCCTGCCCAAACCCGGCTTGCGACTGCGGGTGCCCTCGGGGAACATGCCCAGGACATGTCCATCACGCAGGGCCCTCTCCGACTTTCGCAGCGACCCCAGGTCAGCTTTGAACCGCCGCACAGGAATGAACCCAGCCAGTCCGTACAGCGGCCCGATGATCGGCGTGCTCCATAGCTCGATTTTGCCCATGAAGATGATGCGCCGCGGCACCAAGACGGCTATCAGCAGGGCGTCCAGCATGTTCACATGGTTGGAGGCCAGAATGACCGGCCCGTGCCGGGGCACGTTCTCCCGCCCCACTACCTGCTTGCGCGTCCATATGAGCAAGCAGAGGCGCACAAACCAGCGAGCCAGCCAGTAGAAGACGACAGTCAGCACGCTCTGCCCTCCGCCAGAGCCAGCACCTTCTCCACCACCTGCCCCCGATCCAGGCCACCGGTGTTGACAATGATGGCGTCGTCGGCCGGCTTCAGCGGCGATGTTTCTCTCCCCGAATCGATGCTGTCGCGCCGCAGGATCCCTTGTCGTATGTCGCCCCGGCAAGAGCTCTGCCCAATGCTCGCCAACTCCTCCTGCCGCCGCCGCGCCCGCTCCTCCACCGAAGCATCCAGATAGACCTTCAGCTCCGCCCTAGGCAGAACCACCGTCCCGATGTCGCGGCCGGCCATCACCACCCGCCGGCGGCCGGCCAGCCGTCGCTGAAGGGCCACCATCGGCCGCCGCACCTGGGACACCCGCGACACCAAAGACACTGCCGCTTCCACCTCCGGCCGCCTGAGGACGCCCGTCAGATCCTCGCCGTCCACCGAGATTGTACAGCGTTCGGAGGATCCCGCGGCCGGCGGGCCCAGCTTCATCTCCACCTGAGTAGCTAGACGCCCGAGAGCCGCTTCATCCTCCAGATGGATCCCCCGCCGCAGGGCCAGCCAGGTTAGAGCGCGGTACATGGCGCCCGTATCCAGGAAGGGATACCCCAGCCTCTGGGCCACCAGATAGCCCACGCTGCTCTTTCCCGAGGCGCTGGGGCCATCGATGGCGATCGTCCTCGGAAGCTGATGAGGCCGCCCCGACCGCGGTCGGGGCCCTATCTTACTCCGAGTCCCCGTGCCCCGCCGACCTGCCACTGTCACGCCTATAGGTTACCGCAAACTATCTAGGGAGGGCGAGCCCTCCGCCGCCACCAGATGTACGAGCCCCCTCCCACAACCGTCAGGGCCGGCAGAGCCACAGCCAATCCCAAGACCATGGGCGAGAGGCCGCCGCCCTGGCCGCTCGCTTCGGCGATGCCTCCTCGTGGAGACAAATCCTTCTCTTCCCTGTAAAGAGCGGCCGGCGTCCGAGTTGGGCTATCTTGAGAGGCTGGCCCGCCCTGCGCCGGCTCCCCTCCCGACGCCGTCGCCGCTCCCCCTCCAGCCGATATAGCATCCAGGACAGTAGGGGACGGCCGCGGCCGCGAGCCACCTGGCGACGGTGACGGATTCGCCTGCTCGGCCGCGGGCCGCGAGACCGTGGCCGAAGCCGTCGGGCTTTCTTCACTAGTGGTAGGAACCGGTGTCGCCGTCTCGTTCGCGGCAGGCAGCGGCATCGATGTCTCCCCAAAGGCGACGGCGTCGAAATAGACCGTGCTCTCCGTCTCAGAGAGGGGGTCAAGCATGAGGCGCGCCTTGGCGCTGGCCGCCTCGGTCGGGGCTACCACCGGCCCGGTGGTGAGAAAGCGAAAGTCGGCAGAGTCGTCCGTCAGCCTGGTCGTGGAATCCGCGCTGTCGATGAGGCTGCCGCTGCCATCGCTGGTCGCGTACCAGGAGAGGCGCAGATAAGTGGCCGCGACGTTGGCATCGTTCTTCAGAGCGTACCCACTGAGAACGTAGGCCTTGCCGCCCTCCACCACCGCCGTCTGGAAGGCCCACTTGGTGGAGTCCGTCCGGCTGGTGAAGGCGGCGGCGAACTGGCCATCCCAGCTAGCGGCGCTGCTGCGGGACAGCACGCCGCCCCACTTCTGCCAGCCCAGGGGTCTGCCCTCATCGTCCGCCTCCTCAAAACTCCCGTTTATCAGTCCAGCCACCGGCAGCGGCGTCGCCACCCAGCTACTGGCAGTGGGAGACGGCCGGGGTGTCGCTGGCGGCGTCGCCGCTCTCGTCGCAGTAGGCACAGCCGTAGGCCCGGCAGTAGCGGTGGGCGAGGGCAAGGGGCTGGCCGTGAGCGAGGGCGTGGGACTGGCTGTAGGGGCGGGCGGGCCGACAAGATCGAAGTCGTCCAGGTAGACGGTGGCACCGCTCTCCACAACCACTATCCGAACACGAGCCGAGCGAACGCCCACGGCTTCCGTACTACCCTCGACGCCGAACTCGTACCAGTAGCCTGCATTCTCAAGGGTGATAGGGGCCGAGTCGTCCGAGAAGTCTACCTCCTCCCCAAAGCAGTCCGCCTGACCATACCAGGATATCCTCAGATACGCCGACGGCACGTCTCCCCCGCCGGGCCATGCTACGTAGCCGGCGAAACCATAGCTCTCCCCAGGCCATGCTTCCACGCACTGACCCACCCAATGGTAAGCCGTGTTATCCGTGGCCAAGACGCCGGCCGACGAACCGTCCCGCCCCAGGCCCGCGGCGACATCCAGCGTACCGCCCCCCACTGTCCAGGGGTCGACGACGCCGTCCTCGAACCCCCCGTTGACGAGGAGCTCGTCGCCCTGAGCGGAGGGACCCTGGGTTAACAGCGCCGACAGGGCCGCTGCCAGAAGCCAGGCAAGCGCCCAGGCTTTCCGCCGTCCCATAATAGGGCTGCCTTTGAATGAGCCCTATTCTAGAGGCTAATATTGGGAAGTCAATACCAGGGGATTGGCAGCCCGGACCCTAGATCACCCGCCGGAGGCGAGGGTTAGCGATGACGCCGGGGATGCGGCCTCGCTTGGCCACCGGCTGCCCCTCCACCTCCTGGGGGATAACCTCGTCGGCGAAGCCCCGCACCATATCCACCACCAACACCACGTTGGCCATCGACCGAATCTCCCCCGAAGACAAAGGCGCAGCTAGCCAGCCACGCCCCTTTTGCCCATCTCTTCGCCTGGCCAGACAATCCGTCAGCGACGCAGGGTGAACCTCCTCAGGAACACCGTCTCCCGAAAGGCGTACACAGCTTCCGGCTGCTCTTCCTCCTCCTCCTTCTTGACAGGCAGTTGCTGCCCCTTCTTCTTAACGGGCAACGCCCTGCCGACCAGGGAGGCTGGAAGGCGAAGGGCCTGCCTGGTCAGCACGCGCAACAGCATCTGGGAGATGGCGGTAAGGGCCAACAGGGCCGCCCCCTGCGCCACCACCGGCATCGCCCCCCGCCAAGCGACGGGAAGCTGCGAGCCGTTGCGCGCTGCCGGCACCCTCACGTTGCGCAGGGAGGCGCCGCACTTCCGACAGAAGTTATCGTCCAGAGAGCAGAGGTTGTTGCAATTGGAGCAGCGCATAGCTCGCCTCCTTGCTCGCAAGCCCTAGGTTGGCCCTGCCTGCCGGCAGGCAGGCTCATTATAGCGTCCGCCGTCGCCGCGGACAACGGGACGGAATCCGTTCTTGATGCCCCAGCCTTATGACCAGTAAGTAGCGGAGGCCTTTAGGCCTCCACGTATGCTGTGGCGACCTAAAGGTCGCCGCTACATTTGATTGTGCGTTCTTGGTCCTGGGTCCGCCAGCAGCGCAAGCTCCTGCTCGTCGCAGCGAGCGTACGGGATCTATCTGAACGAGCCCACGGACGCCCTCCTAGCCAAAGTAGCGGGCGTGCCGGCCCAGCAGAGCCTCGCGGCTGGGCAGCCCAACCCGACAGCCCATGCTGGTCAGGCAGAAGCCCGCCGCCACATGCCCCAGGGAGGCACAGCGAGGCAAGGGCTCTCCGGCCAGGAATCCCCAGAGGAAGCCAGCCGCGAAGGCGTCCCCGGCGCCGGTGGCATCGACGATCGGCCCCGCGTGCGTGGGCAGGGCCGGCAGCACCCACTGCCCCTCACCGCTGGCCACCCAGCAGACGATGGGCAGCTCCTCACCCTGGGCCTCCGCCAGAGGCGGATGCGCCTCCGGCGCCTGTCGAGGGGCCGCCTCGCCGATGCTCTCCGCCACCGCCATCCAGGGCCGGCGGGCCACCCCCCGGCCAAACGTCACCACCACCGTCCGGCAACCCAGGCCAAGAACGGCCTGGGCGGCGGCGGGCAACTCCAGGCCCGTCAGCTCCCTCAGCTCGTCCCCGTTGGAAAACAGCACAACGCTCCGCCCGACGATCCCCGCCAGTGCCTCCAGGCCGCGGCGGGCATACAGGCCATCGATGACCAGGCTCACCATGGTTGTCTCCGGCAGAGCCTCGACAGCGGACCTCTGCACCGCCAGAGGGATGTCACCGTTGAAGGACGAGAGAAGCAGCAGTCGAGCGCTGGCCACGTAGGAGGCATCCACGTCCTCCGGCCCGAACAGGGCGTTGGCCCCCGGCCTGATGTACATGGCCCGATTGCCCTCCTCATCGGCGAAGATGAGGACGGAGCCGGTCGAGGTCCCGGCCTTGCGCGCCACACGGCTGGTGTCCACGCCCACCTCGGCGAAGGAGCCCAGCACGATCTTGGCGTCGGTGTCATCGCCCACAGCGCCGACCGCGCCGCACCGCAGGCCCAGCTTGGCCAGGGCGTAGGCAGCGTTGGCCGAGCAGCCGCCGGCCTCCGCCACGGCGTCTCCCACAATCTGGGCGCCGTCGATAATAACGCGGGGCACGGAGTACACCCGGTCCACGTTCAGGGCGCCCATCCCGATTACGTCAAAAGCGACCATACTCACCCCAGAGCCGCCGCCTCCTGCCGCACCTGATGGCGAAAGCGAGTGTGCACTGCCAGGGCGTCCGTGACGTCGCCGCCAGCGAGCCAATGGTAGTGAGGGCCGGGCACCTCGGGATACTTGGCCGACCAAGAGACGAAATCCCGCGCCCCCTTCAGGCCGCCCTCCTCCCAGGCCCGCAGCAGAGGCAGCAGGTCAGTCAGCGTCAGGGAGGCCACCCCCACCGTGCCGCACTCTAGGGCGTACAGGTTGCCGTTGAAGACGATCGCCAGGCCGCCGGCGTTGCTCACGGCGCTCAGCATGGCGTTGTCGGTGATGCTATCGCCCACCACAACCCAGCGGCAGAGCTCCGGTTGGGAAGCCGCCGCGAACTCCCCCAACGCCCTCACCTTGCGCCTACCGCCCACCGGCTTGACCGAGGCCACGGCCTCCCCCAAGAGCGTACCCGGCAGCTCCTGCCAGTAGAAGGCGTCGAGAAGAGCCCGAAGGCGCCCCTCGTCTTTCTCGACGTCCAGTTTGCGCACGGCCAGGTCCACCCGCGCCACCGCCTCGATGTCCTTCCTCCCCAGGCGGCCCTGTAGCTCCTCCAGGGGGAAGCTAGTGCACGCCACCCGCTCGGCGGCCAGGTCCAGGCGCTGGGCTACTCGCCGAGCGTACTGCTCGTAGGTGGTAGTGATGCAGTACACCTCGTAGCCGTCGGCGGCCAGTTGGGCGATGACCTCCCGCGCTCCCTTCACCAGAGGAGCCGCTTCCGCCAGCCGCTCGATGTGGAACACCCCCAGCCGATGATAGAGGACAAAGGGAACGATAAGGGCCAGCGTATCGCCCGGCTCGTAGTCGGGCCGGCCCGACAGCGCCAGGATGTCGTCGTAGCGGCTGATGGCCCGAAACACCTCGTGGCCGCCGGGCACCAGCCCCATCAGCTCGAAGGCGGCATCCTGGGAGGTGAGCGGCCCCTCCATGTCGAAGGCGATGCAGCGGGCTTGCCCTTGAGCGGAGCGAAGGGTCGATGCCTCTGCCATGCTCGCCCTAGCGACTAGCCACCGGCCGCCGACGTGTCGGGGCAGGCAGCATCGATCTCCTCCGTGAGGTCGTAGCCGGCGATGGAGCGGCCGCCGGCGTCCACCACCCGTCCGCCCTCGATGCGCACCTTCCCGTCAGCGAAGGCCTGCAGAGTGGCCACCACCAGGGGAAGCTCCCGCATCACCCCCTGGCGGCGGATCTCCCGGAACAGGCGGCTGTCATCTCCCTCGCCGCTCTTCACCTGGGCCACGCTCTTGCCCTCGATCTCCGCCCAGAGCGCGTCGAAGGCAGGGCCACGGATGCTGTAGGTGCAGTAGGCGACCGGCGGCCCCTGGTCCAGGTCTTTCGTGGCCAGGTGCATCATCACCCCCGCCACCGTCGCCCCCTGGGCCATGAGCTCCCAGATGACCTCCTGCCAGGTCCCGGTCGGCCCGCCCGGCGCTGCCGGGTGGAGGTTGAGCAGGTTATAGCGCTGGCAGGCCTCGGCTGTGAAGACGAGCATATAGCCGGCCAGGACTCCCAGGTCGAAGGAGTGCGGCTCGAGCAGGCGCATCACCGCCCGGTCGTATTCCAGCCGCCAGCGAGGCAGCGGCTCACCGGCCCGTGCGGGCGCCTCGCCTCGCTCCTCCCGGAAACGCTTGGACGACAGACAGACCAGGGGGATGCCGTAGCTCTCCACCCGGCCGAAGAAGGCGTCGCTCTCGGGGCTCTCCCCCCGCTCCCGATTGCTGAAAACGAAGGCGATCCGGGCTCTCAGCTCGCCCCGCTGGATAGCCTGCCAGGCCGCTTCCAGGAGCTGACAGGCAGCCTTATCACGCCCGGTGGAGAACCAGCCGATGCGCAGCATTTTCGCCTAGCGAGCCTGCCCTGAGCTTCCGCCAGAGGCGGATGTCGAAGGGTCGCGATGCAAAAGGGCGTAGCGGCCGCGACCTACCCTATCAAAGTACGCCCGGCGGCCGCCCGGGTTATCTTCGGAGTGCTTTGGCAGAAATGTTGCGTAGGTCGAGATGGCGAAACCCGGGCAGGCTACCTGAACGTCTAGTGGGCTGAAAGGTTCCCTCAGCCGACCTTCCTCCACGGCCTGCCTGACGGCAACGACAAAGTTCCGCTTCCGCTCCCGCTTTGCCATGCTTCACCCCTCCGGTTGCCAGCCCAGCTTCCGCCGCAGCCAGGCCCAGCGGCTCAACAGGTGCACCAGCGGGCTGGATAGCCGCCCGACGATGCGCCCCTGCTCCAGCGCCTCCAGGAACTCCTGCGGCCCCTCGAAGTCGAGCATCTCCACATAGGCCCGCCCCAGCTCCCACGGCGAGTGAGCGTCGCTGCCCGCCGACTGCAGCAGCCCATGCTCCTGAGCGAAGCCAGCCGCTCGCTCGTTATCGCCCCGCCCGATGGTGCGGGCGTTAAAGGCCTCGATGATGTCCACCTGCGGCAAGATGCGCCGAAGCGCCTTCTCTCGCAGATGCCCCCGAAAGCCGTCGAAAGGGTGGGGGATCACCACCAGCCCTCCCTGCTCCTTGATGCGCTCCACCGTCTCCTCCGGACTCAGACCGCCGGCTATCTCCTCCTTCAGGAACAGGCCCATGATCTCGCCCTCGCTGCTCCTGATCTCCTCCCCGATGATCACCTTGAAGGGGGCTATCTTCCGGACGGCCAGCGCTCCCCGGATGCCGTTGTGCTCGCTGACGGCCACGCAGTTGATCCCCCGCTTCAGACACGTCTCCACGTATTTCTTGGGCGATGTCAGGCCGTCCGGCGAGAAGTAGGTATGGGTGTGGAGGTCAGCCTTCAGCAACCGGCTCGTCCTCCTCCTCGACGGTGTCGGAGTAAGGCGTCCCTTCCTCGCGCAGCCCGCCTCCGGGAGCCGCCTCCTCCCGGTAGGCAGCGAACTCCTCCTGAAGGCGGGTGACGCGTAGCTCCGCTTGATCCAGCAACTCCTGACACCTCTGGGCCAGGCGCATCCCCTCCTCGTACAAGGTTATGGCCTCCTCCAGGGGCAGGCCACCCTCCTCCAGCCTGGCCGCCGTCTCCTCCAGGCGACGGAAGACGTCCTCGAAACTCTCATCGGGCCTGTCCTGAGCGCTAGCGAAGGGCTCAGAAGCCATACTGCCTCGACACCTCCGCCGGGAAGCGACCGTCGGCCACGTGCACCTCCAGGCGGTCGCGCCCCTTCACTTGCTTCACGCTGCGAACGACCCTCCCCCCATTCGACAGGCTCAGGGCAGGCTCGTTGGCCTTCTCCACCACAGCGTAGCCCCGGGCCAACGTGCCCGTGGGGTCCAGGGAGCGAAGCTGAACGGCGTAGGCGTTCAGTCGCTGGCGGCGGCTGCCTAGCCCCTGAGCCATCGCTGAACCAATGTCCCGCAGCACCACAGCCAGCCGCTGCCTCTCCTGGCCGATGTCGGGGACGCTGCGGCGCAGGCCGAGCAGGAGCTGCTCCAGGTTGACCCGACGCCGGCCCGCATGGCCGGCCATCCAGCCCGTCAGACCCACCATCAGCCCCGATACCTGCCGCGACAGATCCGCCCGGTCTGGCACCACCAGCTCCGCCGCCGCCGAAGGGGTGGGCGCCCGCAGGTCGGCCACGTAGTCGGCGATCGTGTAGTCGGTCTCGTGGCCCACCCCCGATACCACCGGCACGCGGCTGGCGTAGATCGCCCGCGCCACCGCCTCCTCGTTAAACGGCCACAACTCCTCCATAGAGCCGCCGCCACGGGCGACGATGATCACGTCGATGTCCCGTTCGCTGTTCAGGGCCGCCAGCGCCTCCACGATCCCCGCCGCGGCCTGTTCCCCCTGCACCGGGGTGGGGGCCAGCACCACCTCCCCCAGAGGCCAGCGGCGGCCAATGACGTTGCAGATGTCGTGGAAGACGGCGCCGGTCGGGGAAGTGACCACACCGATCCGCCGGGGAAAGGCAGGCAGGGGCCGCTTGCGCGAGGGCTCGAACAGCCCCTCCTCCTCCAACTGCGCGCTGAGGCGCTCGAATTGCGCCTGCCAGATGCCCACGCCCGCCGGCTGGACGAAATCGACGATGAGCTGGAGGTCGCCCCGCGCCTCGTAGAAGGAGACGCGGCCGTGGGCCGCCACCTGCGTGCCATTGTCGAACGGCGTGCCGGTGTGCTTCCGACCGAACATAACGCACCTGAGCTGCGCCGCCTCGTCCTTGAGGGTGAAGTAAGTGTGGCCCGCCGGGGAGCGACTGAGGTTGGAGACCTCCCCCTCCACCCACAGGTCGACCAGGTGGGCGTCGGTCTCCAGCAGCTCGCGCAGGTAGGTCGCAACCTGGCTGACCTGATAGATCTCAGTCATGGCTCTCTTCCCTATGCCCCCCTCACGCCTTCCCCAAATACTCCCCCGTGCGGGTGTCCACCTTCACCACATCGCCCGTATTCACAAACAGGGGCACCTGCACCATCAGGCCCGTCTCCAGGCGGGCAGGCTTGGTGCCGCCCTGGGCTGTGTCGCCCCGAATCCCGGGGTCGGTCTGCGCCACCTTTAGCTCCACCGCCGCCGACAGCTCCACTCCGATGGGCTGGTCGCCGTGGGTGAGGATCTCACAGGTGGCGTTCTCGGTCAGATATTGCAGCGCATCGCCTAGCTGCTCCGTGTTGAGGGCGATCTGGTCATAGGTCTCAGTATTCATGAAGTGGTGAAGATCCCCGTCGGCGTACAGGTACTGGGCCTGCTGGCGCTCCACCCGCGCCCGCAAGAACTTGCTGCCCGCCTGCACCGTCCGCTCGATGGTGTGGCCCCCCCGCACGTCCTTCAGCTTCATCCGCACCTGGGCGCTGCCCCGCCCCAGCTTCAAATGGGTGAACTCCACCACCTGGTACAGCACGCCGTCTATCTCGATGGTTATTCCCCGCCGCAGGTCGCCCGTGTCGATCATCTTTCCCTCGCTCCGACTTTGCCCAGCAGTAGCCCACCTACCGGGCACTCAGCCAACGCTGAGCTTGCCTGCCCTGGTCAGCACTCGCGGCCGGCCGTCCTCCAGCACCAGCATATCCTCGATGCGCACGCCGCCCCAGCCGCTGACGTAGATGCCCGGCTCGATGGTGAACACCATGCCATCAGCCAGCACGTCCTTGGAGGTACGAGCCAGGCGGGGCGTCTCGTGGATCTGCAAGCCGACACCGTGGCCCAGACCGTGGCCGAAGTTCTCGCCGTAGCCCGCCTCGGCGATGACGTTGTGGGCCAGCAGATGGGCCTCCTCGCCAGTCATCTCCTTTCGGATCAGGGCCTCCGCCGCCAACTGAGCAGTGAGAACTATATCGTAGAACTTGTTAAACTCCTCACCCGGCCGGCCCAGAACGAGGGTGCGGCTCAGGTCCGAGCAGTAGCCGTCGATGCGCACCCCCATATCGATGATGATCGGCTCCCCCTTCTCGATTCTCTTCTCCGGGCGAGGGTAGGCGTGAGGCATCGCCCCCCAGGGCCCGGCGGCCACAATCGTCTCGAAGGAGACGCCGTCGCCGCCGTGCTCCCGAATGTACTTCTCCATCTCCCAGGCCGCCTGCGCCTCCGTCCAGCCAGGCTCGATGCGCGGGGCGACAGCCTCGAAGGCCTCATCGCCCAGATCCACCGCTCGCTGGATGGCTGCCACCTCCTCTGCCTCCTTGACCGCCCTCAGTTGCTCCACCAGCGGCGGCGCCGCCAGCAGCTTCGGCCGGTCGGAGGCCGGCATGTCCTTGACCGCCTTGGTCAGCGTCTGATAGGTGGCGAAGGTGATGTCGCCAGCCTGGAAGCCCAGCTTCTTGCCGGCCAGACCCGCCTCGCCCACCAGCGAGGTGAACCAGGTGGGCCCCGACCTGTCGGGGGCGGGGAACAGGGTGAAGTCAGGCACCTCGTGCTGGGCCTGCTCGTAGTAGCGGAAGTCGACGGCGATGAAGGCCGTCTCCTGGGTGACCAGTAGGAAGCCCACGGAGCCCGTGAAGCCCGACAGATACCGCTCGTTGGCCCCCACGTTGCCGAAGGTGTCCTCCACCGGGCTGCTCACCAGCAGGCCGTCCAGCCCCACCTCCGCCATCTTCTGGCGCAGTCTCTCCAGCCGCCTATTCACGGCCTTCCTCTTTGGCGATTGCCACCAGCGACTCCAGGGCCTGGATGTAGCCCTGCCACCCCTGGCCGGATATCTGCCCGCGGGCGATAGCGGCCATGACGGAGCGGCGGCGGAAGGGCTCGCGGGCGTGGATGTTAGACAGGTGAACCTCGATGAAGGGCAGGCCGCAGCCCTCCAGAGCGTCCCGCAGCGATAGGCCATAGTGGGTGAGAGCGCCGGGATTGATGATGATCCCCTGGGCGCCTTCCGCCTCCGCCTGGATGAAATCGATCAGTGCTCCCTCGTGGTTGGACTGAAAGGCACTCACCTCTGCCCCTAGCTCGGCCGCTCGCTGGGCCACCCGCGCCTCGATCTCCTTCAGCGTCAGCGTCCCGTATATCTGCGGCTGGCGCTTGCCCAGGGTGTTCAGGTTAGGCCCATTGATCAGAAGGAACCTCATTTGTCCTGTCCCCGCCGCCGCGACCGCCACTGACTGTAGAAGGCCTCAAGATAGCGCTTCCGCTTTTCGGTCTCGCTCACGTGGGTGTAGATCTGAGTGCTGGCCACGCTGGCGTGGCCGAGGAGCTCTTGCACCACCCGCAGGTCGGCCCCGCCATCCAGCATATGCGTGGCGAAGGTGTGACGCAACAAGTGAGGGAAAACCCGCTCGTCCAGGCCGGCCTTCAGGGCACACCGACGCAACAGGATCTGCACCGCCCGCGCTGACAGCCGTCCGCCCTGCCTGTTGAGGAAGAGCGCCCTGCCTTCGGCAGGACGCTGGACCAGGACCGGCCGCCCTTCCCGCAGATAGCGGTCCAGCGCGGACTCCGCCGACCTCCCGAACAGGGCCAGGCGCTCCTTCTTGCCCTTGCCCAGCACCCGCACCTCCCGCTGCTGCAGGTCAAGGTCGCCGATGTCCAGGGCCACCAGCTCGCTCAAACGCAGCCCCGCAGCGTACAGCAGCTCCAGGATGGCCCGATCCCGCAGGTCCTTGGGGCTATCCCCATCCACAGCGCCGATGATGCCCAGGAGTTGTTTGGACGTAAGGACGCTGGGCAGCCGGCGCTCCTTCTTGATCTTGTCCACACCGGCGAGGGGATTCCGCTCGAGGTGACCCTCCCGTGCCAGGAAGCGGTAGAAGCAACGAATAGTACTCACCTTCCGCACGATGCTCCCCGCCACCGTCCCGCCGGCGCGAAGTGCCGCCAGATAGCGGCGCAGGAGATGACGGTCTACGGTGCGGATGTCTCTCCCCTCCTGTTCCTCCACGTAGCCGAAGAAGGAGCGCAGGTCGCTCTGGTAGTTGCGCAGGGTGTAGGGCGACAGGTTCCGCTCAGCCTGGAGCCAGCGCACATAGGCCTGAAGAAGATCATCCATGTCGGCTCTCCCTAAGCTGTCGTTCCTGCCGGACCTGCCTGCCGGCAGGCAGGGCTTCCTCCGGCAACTCACCCCGCCAGCGACACTGGCCGCAGCGGCCCCGTCTCTCGCCGTCGGCGGTCAGGAGACCACCGCACCGAGGGCAGGGGGTAGCCACCGGGCGGCTCCAGGTCGTGAACTGACAGGCAGGGTAGCCGGCACAGCCGAAGAACAGACGGCCCTGACGGCTACGCTTCTCCACGATGTCGCCGCCACACACAGGGCAGCGAGCACCGGTCTTGACCAGCAAGGGTCGGGTGCCCTGACACTGCGGGTAGCGAGAGCAGGCCAGGAAAGAGCCATAGCGGCCGCGCTTGGCGACCATCGGGGCGCCGCATTGAGGGCAGGCCTCCTCGCTGACCGGCAGCGGCTCGTCTTCGCCCTCCAGGGGTCGTGCGTTGCGGCACTTGGGGTAGCCCGAGCAGGCCAGGAAGCGACCGTACTTGCCCCAGCGGATGACCATGGGTTGACCACACTGGTCGCAGACCTCGCCCGTCTCCTCGTGAGCTACCGGCGCGTCGGCGGCCATCGATAGGGCTTTCATCAGAGGAACGTAAAACTCCTGCACCACCGGCTGCCACGGCCTCTCGCCGCGGGCGATCTCGTCCAGCTCTCCCTCCATCCCGGCGGTGAACTTGACGTTCACGATGTCGGGGAAGTAGGTGGTCAGAAGGTCGTTGACCACAAATCCCAGCTCCTGCGGCCGCAACCGGCCGTTCACCTTCTCCACGTAGCCCCGTCCCTCGACGACGCCCAGAATGGGAGCGTAGGTACTGGGCCGGCCGATGCCGTTCTCCTCCAGTGCCCTTATCAGGGTGGCCTCAGTGTAGCGAGGGAGCGGCTCGGTGAAATGCTGCTCGGGGAAGAGTCCCAGCAGACGGACAAGGTCGCCCACCGCTAGCTCCGGCAGAGGGTTCTTACCCACGTCCTCCTCTTCGCCCTCCTCCCTCGCCTCGGTATAGAGACGGCGGTAGCCGGGGAAGGCGAGCTGGGTGTTGGTGGCCCGAAAGATGTAGGGGCGGGGCTTGCCCCTGCCCAGGGGCGTGGCCTCAATGTCAGCCGACGTCACGTCGAAGACGGCGTCGGCCATCTGGCTGGCCACCATCCGCTGCCAGACGAGGGTGTACAGACGCTGCTGGTCCCTGTTCAGGTAGGGCCGGACGCTCTCTGGCTCGCGGTAGGTGGAGGTGGGGCGAATGGCCTCGTGGGCCTCCTGTGCCCCCTTCACCTTCTTCTTGTACACGCGGGGCGCAGGAGGCAGGTAGGCCTGGCCGAACTTCTCCCGGATGTAGGCCCGTGTCTCCTCCCGGGCCGAATCCGCCACCTGAGTGGAGTCGGTACGCATATAGGTGATGAGCCCGACTTCCCCCTCACCGCCGATGGGCAGCCCCTCGTAGAGCTGCTGGGCGACGCGCATCGTCTTCTGGGCCGAAAAGCCCAGGCGGCGGGACGCCTCCTGCTGGAGGGTGCTGGTGATGAACGGCGGTGACGGTCG
>CAYGYF010000025.1:0-15212 GCA_964354065.1 uncultured Dehalococcoidia bacterium
CTACGCCGTCGTCGCCGACATCGAGAGCCTCCCCTCCCGCATCACCACCCTGTACCGCCGCCTCACGGAGTAGGCGGCGGGTCGCCACAACGTGCTGTAGGGGCGCCGCTTGCCGCGCCCTCAGCCGCTTGCCGCGCCCCTGAATCCCATCGACCAGGGCGCAGCAAGCAGCGCCCCTACACGTTCGACGGGTTATCCGGATCGTCCAGCCAGTTGCGGGGATTGTCGCGAATGTACTGGCGGATGACGTTCAGTTCCTCCTCGTCCCTGATGATGTGTTCATAGTAATTGCGCTGCCAGAACGGCCGGTTGGACTGGCCTAGGATGTTGTTGGCCCTGATGGCAGAGATGGACTTGAACGCTCGGAGAACATGACCCAACGTAGGCACGCGCCCCTTTATGCCCGTAGGGGCGCTGCTTGCCGCGTCCCTGCTTGCCGCTGCTTCCGGCAAGATGATAATGCCGTGAATATGGTTCGGCATAATGACGAATTCATCCAAGGCGACGACGGGAAACCGCGCGGGCAGTCCACACCATGCCAAACGAACCACCTCCCACACCGGCTCGGCCTGCAGGGACAGCTCGCGGTTGTGGGTGCAGATGGTGATGAAATAGGCTCCGGCCTGCGAATAATCGTAGCCGGCAAGGCGAATGGATCGGCGATGATGAATTTGGGGATCGTATTTCATAGCGGCGCGTAGGGGTGCGTAGTAGGGGTGCGTAGGGGCGCCGCTTGCCGCGCCCCTACGCACTATTCCTCACACACCCGGCCGGTGGGGGTTAGCCAGGGCTTTCCTGACTCCTGCGGATTGGCCTGTGCCGCCCAACCCTCGGTGCCGTCATCGGAGCGGACCGGCCACCAGCGGAATCCGTCCTGGAAAGCGGAAAAATCGGTGAGACATACGATGGCTCCCTCCTGGAGCGTGCCGACGATGCCCGCATCCGCTTTCGCTCGGTCTCGTATATTCAGTGTCTCCGGAGCGACGTTGGCTACGCGGGCCTCGCAGCCAGGCGTAGGACGGGAGCAGTCCACCCAGCTGGGATTGAGGTCCCTACCAGGGTAGTCGGTGATCTTGGTCAGGCCGGTGCCGTCGGCCCTAACGACGTACACATCGGGGTTCTCTTCCTGCGGGATGTCGGAGGGAGCCGGGTCCGGGTAGGCCGTGAAAGTAAGAAGCGCGCCATCGGGCGACCAGCGGACCTGCGTAGCGGAACACGCCTCGGCGCTGAAGCCCGGCGATGAGGCGAGCGCTCTCCCGGTGGTGAGGGCACCCTGCTCTAGCACGAAGGGGGATGGTGTATCCGTACGGGAAGGCGCGTAGAGCCAATAGAAATCGCAGGGGATGCGTGCCAGGAGCCTGCGGCCGCTGCCGTCGGGCTTGATTACCTCCAGATCCATCTGCCAGCCTGGCCCTTCCGTCGACCCGATGAAAGCGATTAAATCTCCCAGGGGAGACCAACTCGGCAGAACGCCGTCGACGAGGAAGGTGAGACCGGAGCCGTCAGCGTTCACCACGTAAAGGCCAGGCGGCTCCCGATAGGAGTAGAACGCAAGGCGGGTGCTGTCAGGCGACCAATCGAAGCCCCCGCTCGGCGCGTCACTGTTACATATCACGATATCCCTGGCGGGATGGTTGGAGACGTTGATCTCACCGGTCCCGTCCGCCTTGACCACGTAAAGCTCGGAGTTTTGGTCTGTCCGGGACTCCGGACACTTGACAAGGGCTACCTTGGACCCATCGGGCGACCAGATGTCGATCGTGCCAACCGCGCTGCCTATCCGCACGACGTTCGAGCCGTCAGCGTCCATAAGGTAAGTCCCTGTGGGTTCGCGCATGGACCGGAAGAAGATCTTGGCCGGCCCCGCGGAGGGCATTGGCGTCGGGCTGACAGTGGGCGCTGCTGTGGGTGAACGAACGGCCGTGGGCGATGGCGTCCCCGTGGGCCTAGCGGTGGCTGTGGGCGTGCCCTGGCTGGCCGGGCCTTCGTCGCCGCCACCGCAGGCAGCCGCAAGGGCAAGCAGAAGCGCTGGGAGCACTAGAAACCTTCGCATCATGGCCTCCTTGTAGCTTCCGGGGGGAGCATAGGACTGTGGAGGATCGGCGTCAAGGGCATCGTCCCCTTCTGCCTGACGGTCGACCGCTACGGCCACGACTACCTGAAGCAGATGTGCGACGACGTGGGCTACGCCGTCGTCGCCGACATCGAGAGCCTCCCCTCCCGCATCACCACCCTGTACAGACGGCTCAGGGAGTAGGGGCGCAGCAAGCGGCGCCCCTTACACCCGGGTGCTGGACATCGAGGCGCTCCCCTCGCGCATCACCACCCTGTGCCGGCGGGTTACCGAATAGCGAGCCCTTACACCACGCAGCTGCCGACGATGGTATCGTCGAAGGCGATGTAGCGCCCGTCGGGTGACCACTCAAGGCGCACGCCGATGACCCTGCTGGGTCTCGCCAGATTCTGGAGGCCCGTTCCATCGCTGTTCACGACAAAGAGGGCGTTGGTGGCGCCTTCCTCTTGACCTGACCCGACGAAGACTAGGCGCTCGCCGTCCGGCGAAAAGGACATGCCGGGTCCGGGCAGAACATCCCTGACCAGGTCGATGGCCTGGTGCGTCGCCAGGCTGACCAGGCGAAGCGATGACGCGTACCGGATGAGGATGGCGTCTCCTCTTGGTGACCACCTGAACACCTCGCCGGGCGCCAGGCGGACGGGATCGGCACTGGTCGCCACCTCGGCCACGGCTACCTGGCCAGTTGGCTCCTCAATGAAGGCGAGATACTTGCCGTCTGGCGACCATTCCGGGCGAGAGCTGTCCTCTGCAATGACTCTACGATTCTGGCCGTCGCGGTCTATCAGTACGAGCTCTCCGGGGGCTGTATCTGCCGCATACATACCGTAGGCCATCCGCTGGCCGTCGGGCGACCACGTGAAGTAGCTGAAGCTCCAGCCCCTCTCGATGACGGTAGCTGCACGGGTGGCCATGTCGAGCATGTTGAGTGTGGCGCCCTCGTCTGAGCGTGCCGAGAAGGCCAAGCTCTCGCCATCAGGCGACCAGCCAAGGGGAAACCCTTCGAACAGCTCAACAGGCTCGCCGCTCCCGTCGGCGTTAACCAGGAAAGTGTGGTACGGCGCACCCTGCTCGTACAGCCACGCCGGCACCGCCAACTGTCGGCCATCCGGGGACCACTGCAGCTCCCCGACGATCCACTTCTGGCCCCCGGCACTGCCGTCGAATGCCGCCACCTCCACGGCGCCCCCGCCGTCCACGTCGACTACCGAGACCCTCGGCGCATAGCAGGCGCTGGTGACAACTGCGATACGAGAGCCGTCTGGAGACCAGCGAAACCTGTAGAAGCCCTCCTGCCCTGGCGTCAGGTGGCGGAGGCTTGTGCCGTCCGGGCGGATCAGGTAGACTCCTCCCTCCGTCAGCGAGACCTTGGGTGGATACTCGCGCTGTGGCGTGCCCGTCGCCGTAGCCGCGGCCGTTGCGCTGGGCGACGGCGCGGGCGTGGCCGTGCGCGGGCCCTCGCCGCCGCCGTTGCAGGCGAGGGCCAGCAGGACGATGAGTACGCAGATGAGCCCTCTCATGGTGCCCCTCGATGATGAGCCGAAGGCGGGGAAGCTCCGCTCGCAGAGGCTATTCTACACCGATTGCGGCTGCCTCGCTACCGTGCTAGCACCGCCCGTCGCAGCAGCGCCACGGCCGTCGTCACCGCCCGCCACTTGATCGCCGCCCGGCTCTGGGCGAAGGTGTAGCTCACCACCTGGGACGCCAGGCCGTCGTTCAGGCCGATGTGGACCGTGCCCACCGGCTTGCCCTCCAGCGGCTCGGGGCCGGCCACCCCCGTGATGCCGATGCCGTAGTCGGCCTCCAGGCGCTCGCGGGCCGCCCGCGCCATGTCCTGGGCCACCTCCGCGCTCACCACCCCGTGCCGGCGGACGAGGTCGCCGTCTACCCCCAGCGCTATCTTCATCTCCGCCGTGTAGGCCACGAAGCCGCCCCTGAAGTAGCTCGAGCTGCCGGCGACGTCGGTGATGGTGCTGGCCAGCAGGCCGCCGGTGCAGGACTCCATCGTCGCCAGGCTCAGGCCCCGCTCTCGCAGCATGGCCCCCACCACTGCCTCCAGCGTCTCGTCGTCGGCGCCCCAGATGGCCTGGCCCAGGATGCGCCGCGCCTCGTCCTCCATGGGCGCGATGAGCCGCTGGGCCTCCGCGGCGGTTGCTGCCTTGGCGGTGATGCGCAGGTGGACGCCATCGGGCCTGGCGTAGACGGCCATGGTTGGGTTGGTGGACTTGAGGAGCGGGCTCACCATCTCGTCAACAGCGCCCTCACCGATGCCCGCCGTCTTCAGGGTGCGCGAGACGATGAGCCCACCGGTCGAGATCTGGGCCAGCCTGGGCGCCACCTCCTTCTCCCACATCCGCTCCATCTCCACCGGCGGCCCGGGCATGGCCACCAGGATGCGGCCGTCCCGCTCCACCCACCAGCCGGGGGCAGTGCCGCGCGGGTTGGGGATGGCGCGCGCCGAGGGGATGAGGGCGGCCTGCTTGACGTTGCCCTCGGGCATGAGCAGCCCGCGGCTGGCGAAGAGGGCGCGGAGCTGGGCCTCCAGGCTGGCGTCCACGGATAGAGGTTCGTCGAGGGCGGCGGCGACCGCCTCGCGGGTGACGTCGTCCTCGGTGGGGCCGAGGCCCCCGGTCAGGAGGATGAGGTCGGAGCGATCCCAGGCCCGCTGGATGGCCTCGGTGAGGCGGCCCAGGTTATCGCCTACTTGGGACATCCAGTAGAGGTCGATGCCCAGGGCGGGCAGGCGAGAGGCGATGTGCTGGGCGTTGGTGTCCAGGATCTCGCCCAGGAGGATCTCGGTGCCAACGGAGATGATCTCCGCCTTCATAGCGCCAACATAGCTAGGGCTTCGGTGGAGGTCAAGCAGCGCAGGCGGCGGGGCTGTCCGGGGGCTCATCCTTCGACAGGCTCAGGATGAGCGGCGTATCCTAAGTCCTACGCTAGCGTTACCAAGCGCAGGCGGCCCTGGGCGCGCTCCAGCCGTGGCACCCTGGTGCAGGCATCGATGCGTGCGCAGAAGGAAACGTCGTCCGCCAGGCCGAGGGCGGCGAGCTCGCGGCCGTGGGGCGTTTCCCCCAGCGCGGCCTCCTCCCGGCCCCGCTCTCCGCGAAAGGACTCCAGAGCCGACCGAGCCTCGTCCGTCAGTTCCAGGCTCGCTGCCTCGCGGCCGCCAGGGGAGACCAGCGCATCCAGAATGGCGCCCGCGCCGAGGGCATCCTCCGCTGCGAAGGCGGTGCCGCCTTCGTCCCCCGCGCAGACGATGGTGATGTCCAGCCCGCCTGTCGCCGCTGCCGTTGCGGCGGCCCCGGCCACGGCGGCGGCGTTCAGGAGGCATCCCACCAGCACCAGCGGCGCAGCGGCGGCTGCCAGCAGCGCTCTGGTGCCGTTGCTGGTGCAGAGGATGGCTCGCCGGCCCTTCAGGTCGAGGGTGCTGAACTCGCGGGGCGAGTTGCCGTAGTCGAAGCCGGCGGGCGGCAGGCCACCTTCCTCGCCGCACAGCAGATAGCTCGGCAGCTCGCGGGCCAGACGCCGCGCCTCCGCAATCGTGGCGGCGAGGAGCACCCCTTCTACCCCCTGCTCGAGCATGGTGACGATGGTGGAGGACGCCCGCAGCACGTCCACCACGACGCACACCTGGCGCGAGAGATCGCCCCTGAGGGACGGAACCAGGGCTACATCCAGCCTCACCGTCGAGACTCCTCGTGGCTGGTTCGCCATCGGTGGGTTGCTTCTCCACCCCCGCCTATTGGTCATTGATGAACTAGTGACGCTGAGCGCGGAGTGATGTAGCGGAGGCCTTCAGGCCTCCATGATAAGGTGTGGAAGCCATAAAGGCTTCCGCTACATCGCACTATGCCGGGCCTGAGCCATTATTTTCTTGATGACCATAAGGCGGGGGCATGCAGAGCACTTTCGATGCCCCAGCCTTCAGGCTGGGGTCGTGGAAAAACCTACCCACCAGCCTCACCGTCGAGACTCCTCTGCCTTGACGCTCCGAGCCGCCGCTTATAATATGCGGCGGAAAGGGGGCGCGCCGCAAATGTTCTTCGCCAAGCTGCGAGAGGCTGTTCAGCGCAACCACAGCTTTCTCTGCGTTGGCCTCGACCCTGACCCCTCTCTTCTGCCTGAGAAGGATGTTCTCGCCTTCAACCGGGCGATCATCGAGGCCACGGCCGACCTGGTCTGCGCCTACAAGCCCAACCTGGCCTTCTACGAGGCGCTGGGCCCGGCGGGTCTGGAAGTCCTGCAAAGGACGGTCGAGGCCATCCCCAGAGATGTCCCTACCATCGCCGACGCCAAGCGGGCCGACATCGGCAACACGGCGGCGGCCTACGCCCGCGCCCTGTTCGACGTCTACGGCTTCGACGCTGCCACCGTGAACCCCTATCTGGGCGGCGATGCCCTGGCGCCCTTCCTGGAGCGAGCCGACAAGGGGGTATTCGTGCTCTGCCGCACGTCTAACCCCGGCGGCGCTGATCTGCAAGACCGCCTGGTCGTGGCCAATGGCGGCTCTCGGTCCCTGTATGAGGTGGTGGCTGAGCTGGCGCAGGAGAGGTGGAACGCTCGGGGCAATGTGGGCCTGGTGGTCGGGGCCACCTATCCCCAGGAGCTGGGTCGCGTCCGCCGGTTGTGCCCTCGCCTGACGTTCCTCTTGCCGGGGGTGGGGGCCCAGGGGGCGGACGTGGCGGCGGCCGTTGGCAACGCCTTGGATGAAGAGGGCGGCGGGTTTATCATAAGTTCGTCACGGCAGATACTCTACGCGTCGTCGGGGAGGGACTACGCCCAAGCTGCTCGCCGGGCGGCTGAGACTCTGCGCGCCGAGATCAACCGCCAGCGGGAGGCCGCCCTGGCGGCCCGCTCGGGGCGGGGCTAGGCGTGAGGTGATGGGCCTTGGTGCTGGACATCCGTCTGGGCGATGTGGTTCGTTTGCGCAAGGTGCACCCCTGCGGTAGCTTCCAGTGGCAGGTAGTGCGCCTGGGGGCCGACATCGGCATACGCTGCCTCCAGTGCAAGCGACGGGTCCTTCTGGAACGTAGCGTCTTCCAGAAGCGGCTGAAGGCCTTCGTAACGCGGGGGGATGAGGCAGCGGCGGCTCCGACGCCATCTATGCCCGAAGGACGCTGATGGAGGAAGGACAGCTCCTGCGGCCGCGCCTGGATGCAATGCGGGCGGGCTCTCTCCTAGAGGACCGCCGCTTCGTCTCCCTCTGCCTGGCTCGCTTCCTTTCCTCCTCGGCTCAGCACGCCCTCTACTTCGGCCTGTTGATCGTGGTGGTGCAGCGCACCGGTTCCAGCATCGCCAGCGGCCTCCTCATCTTCTGTTTCCTCCTGCCCGCCGTGCTGACGGGGCTGTACACGGGGGTGGTGGCCGACCGCTGGCCCAAGCAGTGGGTCATGTTCCTCAGCCAGGGCCTGCGGGCGGCGGCCTGTGTGGCTTTCTTCTTGTGGGGCGATAGCCTGTGGCGGCTCTACGCCATAACCCTCGGTTTTGCCACAGTAGCTCAGTTCAACTCGCCCGCCGAGTCGGCGGCCGTTCCCGTCATCGTTCCCTACGAGCGGCTGGCCTCTGCCAACGCCCTCCTCAACCTGACGTCCATACTGGCCCAGGGCATGGGCATGCTGGTGCTGGCGCCCCTCTTTATGAAGACGGTGGGCGAGGGGCCGCTATTTGGCGTGGCGGCCCTCCTCTTTGCGGGCGCGGCGGTGGTCGTCACGTCCCTATCGGATCTGGGGACAAGGGTAGATCCCAGACAACGGCCAGTGATGGTCGGCAACGGGCTGATGGAGGAATTCCGGAAAGCCTGGCGGACGCTCGTCTCTGACAGGACAGTCTACAACGCCGTGATCCTTCTGACCTTGGCCAACACGGCCATCCTGGTGCTGGCGGCGCTTCTTCCCTCCTATCTACACGAGGTGCTCGACACGCGGGTGGACAACGCCGCCTTCGTCTTCGCTCCGGCCGCCCTGGGGCTCCTGGCGGGGTTGCGGCTGGCCCCCTGGCTGGGCCGCTGGCTAGCCAACGCCCGCGTGGTGACGCTCGGCTTCATCCTGTTTCTGATGTCGCTGGCCACCCTGGCCTTTGTGGAGGACCTGGCTGGCCTCATGAACGACCGGGCCGGTGCCTTGGTAGATGTGTGGGAGTGGAGCGGACTCTCTCTGGCGGCGACCGTAGCCATGGTTCTATCGATACCGGTGGGGTTCGCCTACTCGGTGGTGAGCGTGGCGGCGCGGGCTGTGCTCCATGAACGGGTGCCCGCCGACATGATGGGTCGCATCTTCGCCATGCAAATGGTCTTGGGGAGCCTGGCCTCGATCATCCCCCTGTTCATCGTTGGTGGGTTGGCAGAGCTGGTGAGCGCCAGGATCGTCATCAGCCTGGTGACGGCGGCGGTGCTGGTGGTGGCTATCTATACCCGCCTGTGGGGTGCTCCCCAGGCGGAGCCCCTGGCGAGGACGGCATGACGAGCAGCGCGGCGGACGACTCTGAGTTCCTGCCGTCAGCGACGACGCGCATGCTGCTGGCCGACCGGCGGTTCGCCGCCCTGTGGCTGAACCAGGCGTTGGGCCAGACCGCCCAGTACGCCCTCCTGTTCACCCTGCTCATCGTCGTCCTGAACATCACCAACTCCACCATCCATACCACCCTGGTGGTTCTCGCCTTCATTCTGCCGTCCATGCTATTCGGCATCCCGGTGGGGGTGCTGCTGGACCGCTGGCGCAAAGAGAGCGTTCTCCTGGCTGCCAACGTCGTTCGCGCCTCGACTTGCCTGTTCCTCCTCTTCTTCCACCAGAACGAGTGGGTCATCTACGGGGGGACATTCGTGTTCGCCGCCGCCAGCCAGTTCTTCAACCCGGCGGTGGTCGCTCTCATTCCGGCCCTGGTGCCCAAGGAGAAGCTGATCAACGCCAATACCCTCTACAACTTCACCCTTACCAGCGCCCAGTTCGTCGGCATCGTTTTCCTGGCTCCGACGGTGCTCAAGCCCGCCGGCCCAGATGGGATGCTCATACTTGCCGCCGCCTTCTTTGCGGTGGCTGGCGGGCTGGCCTTGTTCCTCCATCCGGGCGATCGCGCCCCCAGGGAGGCGCGGTGGGAGGGGCCTCTGTTCGGCGGCATCCCCGAAGACTTCCGCGAGAGCTGGCGAGCCCTGCGAGGCGACCTGGCCTCAGTGATGGCTATGGTGCAGCTCACCCTCAGCAGCTCCCTGGTCCTTCTGTTCGCCATCCTCATCCCACGCTTCATGAAGGATACCCTGGCGGTGACCCCTGACAACGCCGCCTTCGTCTTCGCTCCCACCGGCGTGGGGGCTCTGTTGGGCCTGCGCTTCCTGCCCTGGTTCAGCCAGCAGATAGGCAAGGCTCGGGTGGTGACCGTGGGGCTGGTGGGCATCGCCCTTTGCCTGGTGGCCCTGGCCCTGGTGGAGCCTCTGGCTACCCTCCTGGAGCGCACGGGCGCCCTCGACCCCGAGGGCGTGGGCGGGCTGGGCCTGTTGGTGACCCTCACCATGTTCTTCGCCTTTCCCCTGGGATTGAGCTACGCTCTCCTCAACGCGCCCGCCCAGACCGTGCTCCACGAGCGGGCGCCCGCCGAAATGCGGGGGCGTATCTTCACGACCCAGATCGTCTCGGCCAACTTCTTCTCTCTGCTCCCGTTGCTGGTGATCGGTGCCATCACCGACGCGGTGGGCATAAGCTGGGTGCTGATACTGATAGCGGTGGTGGTGTCCCTGATGAGCGTTCTAAACCGCGTTGTGGGCCGACGCAGCGAGCAAGCGGCGGCGCTGCTGGAGGCCCCTCGCCAGACGATGACGGGGGCGGACAGGGCGAATCTCTCGCCTTCGGTCGACGTTGACACCAGAGAGAGGGCTACGCTAGAATGAGGGAGCATCCGACCGAGGATGGGAGGTGGTAGCGTGATCGAGATGGTCATCGAGAGCATCCGCGTCAGCCTTATGAACTACCAGCGCGTTGTCATTCTCAAGGAGAAGGAATCTGACCGATTCCTGCCCATCTGGATCGGGCCGGCAGAAGCCGACGCTATCGCCGTCCGCCTCCAGGAGGTGGCTGTATCGCGGCCCCTCACCCACGACCTCCTGCGCTCCGTCATCGATGCCCTGGGCGGCAACATCCAGTACATCGTCGTCAACGACCTGGCCAACGATACCTTCTACGCCCGCATCATCATGGAGGTCGATGGCCGCACCATGGAGATCGATTCGCGGCCCAGCGATGCCATCGCCCTGGCGGTGCGAGTGCAGGTGCCCATCTTCGCCGAGGAGTCGGTGCTGGACAAGGCCGGCGTCCGCCTGGATCAGGAGACGGGCGAAGAGAGGGTGGGCGAAACGGAGCCGCGCACCGAGGTCAAGGAGGAGGAGCTGGAGAGACTCTCCCCCTTCCGTGACTTCATCGAAAGCCTGGACATGGAGGACTTCGACAAGCGAACCTCCTGACAGCGGCGATCAGGGAGCCGTGGGCCAGGTGCCCGCGGCTTTTCTGTTTCCGCCAGAGGCAGGCAGCAGGTGCAGGCCTGGGCAATCCCCAGGCCTGTGCGCTTCCACAGGGGTTGAACAGCAGCGAGAGTATGTGATATAGTGCGCAAAGCAGCGGCCGGGGCCCGTTGCCCCGCCGCCGGCGGGCAGACGCCCCCAGATGGGGGCCCGTCGCGGCTCGTCTGTCTGGGCGGGGGCAAGGAGGCAGGATGGGCAGGCTGCCACCAGCCGTGAGGCTTCTGGGTATCGGCTGGTATTTCGCTTTTTGTATAGTCATAGGTATCGTCGGCGGCGTGCTGCTCGACCGGCAGCTAGACACAGAACCCGTCTTCGTTCTTGGGGGGCTCTTCCTAGGCCTCGTCCTGGCCTTCTTTGGCGGGTACATCATGCTGCTTGAGGAGCTGGGCCTGCGTCGGCCGCGGCCAAAGGACGATCGATGAAGGGCAATAGGCTCCGTCTGACCATCGTCGGCCTGGTCATTCTGGCTCTGGCCGGCTTCGTATTCCTGCGCGGCCCCACGCCTGACATCAAGATCAAGCCGGAGACCCTGTACTCCGTCGGCAGCATCAACATCACCAACACCATGGTCACCTCCTGGATCGTGGTGGCCCTGATGGTGGTGTTGGCCTTCCTGGCCAGCCGGCGCTGGGAGCTCGTTCCACGCGGCGTCCAGAACCTGCTAGAGGCCATTGTCGGGGGCTTCTACAACCTGGTGGTGAGCATTGCTGGCGAGAAGAACGGGCGGCGTTTCTTTCCGGTGGCAGGCACCATATTCTTCTTCGTCCTGTTCGCTAACTGGTTCTCCCTCTTTCCTATCTTCAACAGCATAGGCCTGGGCCAGGAGGAAGAGCACGGCTTCGTGATGAAGAAGGTTGACCTCGGGCCGCTGCCCGCGGGCTTTGTCGGCCTGTCCAGCCTGGGTCAGCTCAAGGGACGGGCGATAGAAGCCGATGACCCAGAGGCGGCCCGTAAGGTGGAGGAGGAGGAGGGGAAGGGCAACTTCGTGGGGGAGATCCGTCCCTTCCTGCGCGGGGTCAACACGGATCTGAATATGCCTCTGGGCCTGGCCATCATGTCTGCCATCTTCGTGGAGTTTTGGGGCATAAGCACGCTGGGCTTTCGCACCTACGGCGGCAAGTTCTTCAACCTCGGCGGCATATTTCAGGGCATCCGCCGCCTCTCTCTCGGCAGGATCTTCCAGGGGGTTATCGACGCCTTCGTCGGCTTCCTGGAGCTGGTGTCGGAGACGGTGCGCCTAGTCAGCTTCACCTTCCGTCTCTTCGGCAACATGTTCGCCGGCGAAGTGGTGATCCTAATGTTCACCTTCCTTACGCCTTTAGTTTTCACCCTGCCCTTCTACGGCCTTGAGCTGTTCGTGGGCCTCATCCAGGCATTCATCTTTGCCGCGCTGACGTTGGTGTTCGGCATGATCGCTGTGACTCACGGCCTTCCTGGCGCTGAGGAGGCGGAGGCCGAGATTCACGAAGCGGAGACGACAGAAGATCGACCGGTAAACCCCGAACAATAGCAGCAAAAGGAGGTAAATAGATGGAACTGCTGCTCGCCATCATGCCGCCGCTGGAGGCGGCTGCCCGGTACGTGGCGCAGGGCACGAGTTTTAACATAACCGACATCGGAATAAAATACCTGGCCGCTGGTTTGGCCATGGGGTTTGGGGCCGTGGGGCCAGCCTTGGCCATCGGCAACCTGGTCGGGCGGGCCATGGACGCCCTGGGCCGCAACCCAGAGGCTCTGCCAGCCATTCAGGTGAACATGATCCTGGGCCTGGCCTTCGCCGAGGCCATCGGCATCTATGCGCTGGTAGTGGCGGTGATGATCGGCTTTGTCTTCTAGATGACAGGCTACCCCGATAGCAGGATCGAGAGTTAGGCTATGGAGCCACTATTTCTGGCAGGCGTCGTTGATGGGTTGAAGACCCTGGGGATCAACCTCCCCAGCCTCCTGGCTCAGATCATCAACTTTACCATCCTTCTGGTGCTGCTGCGGCTCTTCGTCTACAAGCCGCTGCTGCGCCTGCTGGACGAGCGACGGCGGCGCATCCAGGAGGGGATGGAAGCAGCGGAGCAGGCCAAGCAGCGGGCCGCTGAGGCCGAGAAAGACGTTCAGACCCAACTGGAGCGAGCGCGCCAGGAGGGGCAAGCCCTCATCGCCCAGGCTCAGCAGATCGCTGCTCGCTTTCAGGACGAGGGCCGGGAGCAGGCCCACCAGGACGCGGAGGCGCTCTTGGCTCGCGCTCGCAGCGAGATCCAGCTCGAGCGGGACAGCGCCATCGCTCACCTCCGACGGGAGTTCGCCGACATCACCGTCACCGCCGCCGAGAAGGTGATCAACCAGTCGCTGGACCGCCAGGCTCACCGCCGCCTTATCGAGGAGGCGCTGGCGGAGTCGGCTCTGGGCGGCGACGGCGACCAGCCGGCTTCCCAGGTTGAACCCGGCTCATGATTCGTGATACCGTCGCCAAGCGATACGCTCAGGCGGCTTTCGACATCGCCCGCGACCGCGATTGCCTGGAGCAGTGGGCTGCCGATCTGGGCCTAATGGCCATCGTCATGGGCGATCCCCAGGTGGCAGCCATCCTGAGCAGCACGCGGGTGGCCCTGGCTGACAAGCATCGCCTGCTGGAGGCGACCCTGGCGGACATCGACCCTCTGGTACGGAACCTGGCCAAGCTCCTGGTGGCCAAAGGGCGGGTCAGCGTCGGCCCCCAAGTCGCCGAGGCCTACCGCGAGCTGGTGGATGAACACCGGGGTGTCTCCCATGCCAGCGTGATCACGGCGGTGCCCCTGAGCGACGCCGAGCGGAAGGCTGTGGAGGAGAAGCTGAGCGAGATAACGGGCAAACGGGTGATCGCTCATCCGGAGGTGCAGCCGGCCATCGTCGGCGGCCTGCTGGCGCGGGTAGGCGACCACCTCATCGACGGCAGCACCCGCACCAAGCTGCTGGCCTTGAGGCGAAGCCTGGCCGGCCAGGAGCGCTAGACCTGAAATCATGACCGAAAAACGCCTGACCAGGGAGGCAGTCCGAGAGAGCCTGGCCACGGAGCGGCGAAATCTCCTGGGCGCTTTGCAGGGTCTCGCCGAGGAGGAGATGACCCGCTTGCCGGTGGCGGGCGATTGGTCGGTGCGCGATATCGTGGCCCACATCTTGGCCTGGGAGGAGGAAGCGGTCATGCGCCTAGACCTGCTGGCCGCGGAGCGTTCCCAAGACATCGCCTGGATAGGAGACGAGGAGGAGTTGGAGGCCTGGAATGCTCGCGCCCACCAGCGCTATGGCGGCCTTGCGCTGGCGGAGGTCATGCGCCGGCTGGCAGACGTGCAGGAACGCATCCTGGCCAGCCTGGAGTCGCTCAGCGAGGAGCGGCTCACCACCGACGCCGGCCCGGCGTCCGTGCGGCAGTGGCTGCCCAACTGCACTTATGCCCATGAGCAAGAACACTGCGCCGATATCCTGGCCTGGCGGCGCAGCATTGAGACCACGGAGGCGTAGAGGGTAAGTAGTCGTAGCTGCAGGCCTTCAGGCCTGCCCGGAGGGCGTGGCAGGGCTTCCGCCTCTGGCGGACCCCCGCCAGAGGCGGAAAGGCCCTGCAGCTACGAAGAATCCGGCATGGGAGGAGGAGTATGGCGGTACGTCCGGAAGAGATAACGTCCATCATTCGCCAGCAGATCGAGCAGTTCGGCGCCCAGGTCACGGCGGTAGACGTGGGCACGGTGGTGGAGGCCGGCGACGGCATCGCCCGCATCCACGGCTTGTCGGGCGCCATGTACAACGAGATCCTCCAGTTCCCCAACGACGTCATGGGCCTGGCCCTCAACCTGGAGGAGGACACCGTCGGCGCCATCGTCCTCGGCGACTACACCGACATCAGGGAAGGGGATGAGGTGCGGGCCACCGGGCGCATCATCCAGGTGCCCGTCGGCGATGCCCTCATCGGCCGGGTGGTGGACCCGCTGGGCAACCCCCTGGACGGCAAGGGGCCGGTATCTCGCGACAGGATGCGCGCCGTGGAGCGCATCGCCCCCGGCGTGGTGAACCGCAAGAGCGTGGACACCCCCGTCCTCACCGGCATCAAGGCCATCGACTCCATGATCCCCATCGGCCGCGGCCAGCGAGAGCTGATCATCGGCGACCGCTCTACCGGCAAGTCGGCCATCGCCATCGACGCCATCGTCAGCCAGAGGGGCGGCGACCTCGCCTGCATCTACGCGGCCATCGGCCAGAAGACCTCAAAGGTGGCCCAGGTGGTGGCCACCCTGGAGCAGCACGGGGCTATGGAGCACACCATCGTCGTGGCAGCCAATGCCGCCGACCCGGCCGCCCTTCAGTATTTGGCCCCCTACGCCGCCTGCGCCATGGGCGAAGAGTTTATGGAGCAGGGCCGCGATGCTCTGGTGGTCTACGATGACCTGAGCAAGCACGCCTGGTCCTATCGCCAGATGTCCCTCCTCCTGCGGCGCCCGCCCGGCCGCGAGGCCTACCCCGGCGACATCTTCTACCTGCACAGCCGCCTGCTGGAGCGGGCCGCCAAGCTGGCCCCCGAATACGGCGGCGGCTCCCTTACCGCCCTACCCATCATCGAGACCCAGGCCGGCGACATCTCCGCCTACATCCCCACCAACGTCATCTCCATCA
>CAYGYF010000026.1:0-14906 GCA_964354065.1 uncultured Dehalococcoidia bacterium
GCCCGACCTTGACAAAGGCGCTGCCACCACCGCACTATGGGCGGGACAAACTATCATGCGTCTACCTTTCCTGCTGATGACCCTGTCCCTTCCCCTGCTCGCCCTTCTCGCTGCCTGCGGCGGCGACGGAGGCCGCGGCCCAGAGGAAGGCCCCTTCGTTCAGAACCCCGAAGCCGTAGTGCTCGGCCTCAGCGATCTGCCCGCCAGCCTCATGAAGGCCGGCGACTTCATGGAGGCCCCCGACAGCGGCCACCACATCACCAACGATGAGAGCTGCGGCGGCAGCCCAGGCGCCGAGGGGACAGCTACGCCTGCCCTGAGCGGAGTCGAAGGGCCCGCCTCATCGCCTACTGCTGCCCCGATCGCCACCGCCAGCCCGACTCCGTCCGGGACCCCTTCGGAGCGGGCCACCTGCCTGCGCGATCTGGAAGAATGGGGTCGCCTCGACGGCTACCAGGTAGAGTATCAGGCCAGCGCTGCCAACGCCTTCTACGCCGGCACCTACGACATCTTCAATGCTTCGTCTATCTATAAGGACGCCAAGGGCGCAGACGCGGCGTTCCGCAATGGTCAGGAAAGACTGCAAGAGGGTTTGAAGGAGCTCGAGGAGGCCGCGCTTGTGGACATACCCCTGGTGGGCGACGAGTCACTGGCCTTCGTCGTGACCACCACCCAGAAGATGGAGGACCGCGACATCTCGGTGAGCCTGCACGTGGTGGACTTCCGCCGGGGAAACGTCTTGGTGCGGGTGGGCACCACTGCCCCCACAGCCCTGGCCTCGGTGGACGATGCCCTCACCCTCGCCGGTCAGGTGGACGAACGTATCCTGCGGGTGGCCGGCCAACCCTCGGGGACAGCCGCCCCGACCGCTACCGCTACGGCGGCTCCCTAAGGAACGGCGGTCGGCATGGGGCTGAACCCCTCGCCGCTAGCCTCAGGTGTCGGCGTCGTGGGCTGCTCCGACGGAGTCGGGGAGGGGCTCCCCGACGGAGTCGGGGTCGAAGTTGGCGCCGCAGTTCCTGTCGGCTCCGGGGTGGCAGTGGGAGTGCGCGTCGGCGTTGGCGTCGGCGTCGGCGTCGGCGTCGGCGTTGGCGATGGCGTGGCGCTGGGCTTGGCTGCTGGCGTCCCGCCCGCCGGCGGGGTGGCCGCCAGCAGCACGTCGACCTTGTTCTGGCCTTCCTGAGCCATCCTTATGGTGTCATCCAGGTCGGCGCTCGCCTCTGGCGCCACCTTATCCTTCACCTGAGACAAGATCTCTTCCTGGCTGGCCAGCAGGTCGCCGATCTTGGAGACATCCTCCTGCGGAACAACGACCTGGCTGCCGCCCAGGCTTCCCACCAGGGTGGAGGTGTCTTCCCTCAGTTGCTGGATGACCGGCGCCTCGATGGCGACGCCCTGCTCGGCTAGAGACTGGATCTCTGCCAGCCGCCCCTGAATGCGCGTCACTTGCTCGTCGATGTTTCTGACAACGGGCGCCGGCGTGCCGGTGGCCTGCGGCGTCTGGAAGACCGTCTCGGAGCCGCCGCCACCGCCTCCACCGAAGGCCAGCACACCGGCCCAGGCGGCGAAGGCCACCAGGACGGCGCTGCCCAGGGCAGCCAGCGCCCAGCGCCTAACGGGCACGGCCCCTCGCGGAACCAGCCTTCTCTGGCGGCGGCGGGCGATCGCGGTCAGGAAGCGCTGACGGGCCGCCCACTCGAAGCCCGGCGCCGGCTCGACGGCATAGGCGTGCTCGAGACCTCGGGCCAGGCGCAGCAAAGGCTCTAGCTCGGACGCCAGCTCCGGGTAGAGGTCCAGGCACTCCTCCACACCGAGCCGGCCCCCTTCCAGGGCGGCCAGGCACTCCGCCAGTGTCTCCTCAAGCCTTCTCTTCATCATTTTCAGGTCTCTTGTCGATCAGCAGCTCTTTCAGCTTGGCGATGGCCTTATGCTGAATGACCTTCACATTACCCTCGCCCTTGCCCAGGGTCCGCGCCGTCTCCGCCACCGACAGCCCGGCCCCGAAGCGCAGGGTGATCACCCTGCGCTGGGCCTCGGGGAGGTTGCGAGTAGCCCGCATCACCTCTTCCAAGGCCAACCGGGCCTCCACCGCCTCCTCCGGTCCCGGCGTCCTCATCGGCAGGGTGGGTAGCAGCGGGCCAACCTTCCCCCGTGCGCCATCCCGCCGTTGATGACTAACGATGGCGTTGTGAGCGATCCGGAACAGCCAGGCCGAGAAGGGCGCCTGCCGCCACTCGAACCGCCCCAGGGCGTCCAGAACGCGGATGAAGACATCTTCCGTCAGGTCTTCCGCGTCTGCCACATTGCCCGTGCGCGCTAGCATGTAGCGGTAGACGCGCGGAAAATACGAATTATATAACTCGGCGATGGCCTCCTCGTCGCCGACCCTAGCGGCGTCCACCAGGTCACGCTCGCGTCGGGTCTCCAAGCTAGGGTACAAGGGGTAGACCTCCTGTAGCCGCGTCACCGCTTCAGCCCTTCAGCGGCCCAGCCGGCCACCCCAGTATAATACCCCATATCCTCGCCATTGTGTAGAACGCCCGCTGTGGCAAGAAGGTTAACAATTTCCCCGCCGCCCACCCCCACCCAGAACAAAGAGCAAAGAACAAAGAACACACAACCCGGCCGCCGCCTTGCTCTCTGCTCTCTGCTCTCTGCTCTCTGCTCTCTGCTCTTTGTTCTTCCGTTCCGAGGGGTAGGGCACGGCAGGGGTTAACCTTTCCCGACCCTCAGGCGTTTTAATGGGTTGACAGGCGGCGGCTAACTTTCTGCTCGCCACCCTTGACAAACTGCGAGCAGTTGTTTAAAGTCAGGCCCAAGTGACTTCGGCATGGCGGCGGGGAGCGGAGGTGTTGTCAAGGCCTGACGGAAGGAATCTCAAGTAAGGCAGCGAATGGCAGAACCAGTAGCGTGGTTCTCCCCCCACCTTAGGCGGGGGGAGAACTCACAGACAAACGGCGGAAAGAAGCAAGTGGGCCGGCTCCTCCCCCATGGATGGGGGCAGGTAGCTGGTCTACTTTTGTGTCCGCTTAGGCGGACGAATGATGGGGTGGAGCTATGAGAAAACTCTTCAGCATCCACAAGCGCACCATCGGCCTGGGGCTGATGGGCGCCCTTGTCCTAGCCCTGGCCGTCCTGGGCGGCCTGTTGTGGGCCGGCCAGTCGGCCAGCGCCCAGCCGGAGGGCGGCGTGACCATCAAGCACGTCAACCCCGACGGCAGCGACTACGCCGGCAACCCCTACTGCCCCAGCACCATCTGGGCCGCAGGCGTGCCGATAACGGTCGACGTGACGGATGACTGCAACAACATCACCAGCCAGAACCACGTCATCCGCACCGACGGCTGGGTGCAGATGGTGGACGGCATCGGCATGATCGAGAACCCCTTGATATACCCAGGTACGGGCTGGCACATCGAGAACGACTCGGGGGCCAACGCCATCGTCGTTGCCGAGGCTCGGTGCGGCGACCTGGCCGAGGTGATCAGCCGCCCCGACTGGGACTCAGCCAACGATGACGAGGAGTGCGTGATCATCCACTCCTCCTCGCCCGGCGAGACCCGCGTCACCAAGGGCTACTGGGAGTGCGTGGAAGATGATCCCGTAGACTGCGCCCAGTTCACCACCGACGGCGTGGTCAAGGAGTGGGACAGCCTGGTCGACTCGGTCATCCTCAAGGAGCCCGACCTGGGGGCCGACTGGAATATCGACCCGCCCGGGGAGGGCATCTTCGCAACGGGCGAGGATCCGGCCGACACAGACGGCGACACCGACGTCGACGTCGTCGACCACCACCTGGCCGACCACCAGGGCGACTGGGAGAACGACAACGTGGTGTTCGATGAGGCCACCAAGCGCATCCGCTCCCTCGACGGCGCCATCCGGCTGGTGGAGATCGTCCACGGCGAGCACGACGTGCGCCTGAATGGCGATACCACTACCCTCAACCACCCGACGGAGGGCGCCATCTTCCTGGCCACCATCGACTCCACCCGCGGCTGCACCTACTTCACCGACCCCACCGGCGTGGAGAATTTCGGCGATGCCATGAACGGCATCTCCACCGGCGGCGGCCGCTTCCTCGGCCCCCACACCGCCCCGGACGTCACCCAGCCCATCTGGCTCAATGACCTTCTTCCGGACAGCCACAACGGCACCTCCGTCCAGGGCGACTGGGACTTCCTGGACATCTGGGTGGACACCATCTGTGAGGAGCAGGCCACCATCACCATCGATGCCGGCTACCCCGACACCCCCGGCTCCCTGCGCCTGCCCACCCACGAGGAGATCAGCATCAACTGGGTGACCATCGAGCAGGGCAAGCAGCCGGTGATCCGCTGGGCCGGCGAAGAGATCGTCCTGGAGACGCGCTGGGCCCTGCCCGACATGTGGTTCCCCAACCCCAGCGTAGGTAGCATCGTCGAGTCCGGCACCCAGTGTGACAACGCCATCGACGACGACCACGACGGCCTCATCAACGACGGCTGCCCCGCCGTGGGGGCCACCTCGGAGTCGACCATCCCCGGAGCCTGTGACAACGACACAGACGACGACGTCGCCGACGCCGACGACATGGTGAACGACGGCTGCCCCGTCAACGCCGCGGGGGCGACCCTCCCGGTCTGCCCTGTGGCCACCCTCTACGACGTGGACGGCGACGGGTTGTCTGTCACGGACGTGGACGACGTCGACGCCCTCCACCTGGTCGACGGCGACGGCAACGGCTCCCTCGACACCATCCTCAGCTACTACGCAAAATACATCCGCTTCGACCCCAGCCCCGGCGGGCTCGTCGGCGGCTACACCGACCCCGACCACGATGGCTACCTCAACAGCGGTTATGCGTCGGACGGGGCCCCCGACTGGGCCATCAGCCCCATCGACAAGCAGTGCCACTCCAAAGCCCTGTACGGTAGCCAGGAGCCGGGCGAGGTGGACGTAGAGGCCACTCTCATCGAGTTTCGCTACCACTGCGACGCCGACGCTGACGCCCCCAACCCCGCGTGGGTGGACTACAACACTGACGGCTACCTGGAGTGCTGGGACGCGGTCGTGGACCCGCCCGCGAGCGGGCACACCTGGACCGACGAGCACCTGGTCAATAAGCACGCCTTCCTGGTGTGGTACCTGAAGATCTACCAGGTCAAGCTGACCAACGTGCCCGGCATCCGCGCCGACCACAACAGCGGCCTGTTCGGCGCCACCTCCCCCGCCAGCATCAGCGACCCCACTAAGGGCGACAAAGAGGCCGACACGCTCAACGTCTCCGCCGACGCCCTCCTGCGGGTGCGCGTGAAGGGCTTCATCCGCCTCACCGACCTCAGCAGCCGCGGCGACGTCTGCATCGACATCGACGGCGACGGCGACGGCGTAGACAACGACGGCGACACGGTGCAAAACGAGGACAAGCTCGACGGGGTAGACAACGACGGCGATACCAAGATCGACGAGGATCTCGAGGCCGGCGCCCCCTACCCCGCCGTCACCCACACGGGCTGCCCCCTCGACCTCGACGACGAGATGGTGGCCGGCGGCTACTGGGTGCTCCCCGACGACCTGGTGCGCCTGGCCGGCGGCGACCCCTCGAACGTCCTCCCCAACTGGGACGTCATGAGCGACATCGACGAAACCCCCACCTCTCTTAGCGGCTCAGGCTACTACATCGGCCTCAAGAGCACCCTGGACAGCCACGACGCCATCGTCCGGCCCAACGTGCCGTGCATCTCCCCCTACTGCGGCCGCAAGACGGTGGACCCCGACCAGGAGCTGACGGTGGCCGACGCCATCATGCCGCCCCTGAAGATCACCGCCCAGATCAAAGACCCCGCCGACGCTGGCTTCCTCAAGGAGGCCAACAAGGTGGACGACCTGGGCATCACTAGCCTCTACAGCTCGATCATGATCCCCTACGAGCCGGAGATCCCGTGGTGGGTCACCAACGGCGGCTACGACTGGGATTCCTGGTACTGCCGCCTCCAGCACCTCAGCGGGCCGAACGACCCCGACGGCTCCTGCCCGACGCTGGACCTCGGCCTGGCCCTCGGCCCCTACGAGTTCTACGACGTGCTGAACATCCTGCCCGCCCCCGGCCCGCTGGAGAACACCGACGTGGGTAACCAGGACGGCCAGACGGCCGACGACCCCACCCACCCGCGCAAGTTCCAGTTCTACACCGACAACCGCGGCGAGGGCTTCTTCTTCGCCAACGGCGACTACAACCTCGACTTCGGCCTCGACTCGTCGGAAGGCTGCACGCTCCAGGCCTACTCCGGCACGCCGGACTGTGAAGAGGGCGACAAGGTCGGCACCAGCACCATCCAGGTCAACGCCGACTACCCCTACTTCCGCGGTAAGTGGGCCAACGTCAACTCCAACCCGGTGATCAAGACCTGGGAGTGGGGTGGCTTCAAGAGCGTGTCGGCGGTGGTCCTCGACGCCAGCCACTTGGCCATCATCGCCCACCTGAAGGATCGCGACGGCTTCTGCAAGTTCGACGTGGGCACCGACCCGACAGTGGCGAACAGTGTGGTCTTCTCGCCCAGCGAGCACGAGGTCCAGCACGAGGACATCCTGTTCACCCTGAACACCGACGTCGGCTCCATCAAGGAGGTCTCAGGCTACGCGGCCTTGGCAGATCTGTTCAGCCCCCTGGGCGAGACCGAGGCCACGGCCTACGTGCCGAATGTAGTCGATCCCTTCCACAACAGTGCTGCCATCGCCCTCGCTGAGGACGAGCGTATCCTCGACTACTACGACCAGGTCAAGGCCACGGTGGAAGCCGACGAGTGCCAGGCCTGGATCGTCATCCAGCACCCGGCCGACCAGAACCCCGACGTCAGCGTCACGTTCCACGACCCCGAGGGTGACATCGAACGGCACTGGCCGGAAGGCTCGCACGTGGTCAAGCTGGCCGCCGGCTGGAATGACACCTGCTACACCGACCGCGAGCAGGCCACCGAGGACGCTCTCACCGCTGCCGGCATCCTCGACGACGTCGTGGTGGTCTGGCGCTACGACGCCGCGGCGACGAAGTGGTACGGCTTCATTCCCGACAGGACAGATATACCCGCCGACCGGCTCACGACCGTCAAGCCGTACGACCAACTCTGGATCGCCACAAAGACCGGCGAGGACTGGCTGATGGTGGAGACCCAGACAGTAGCACCGCCAGGTGAGCGCCAGTTGGTGAAGGGGTGGAACAGCGAGTGTTACGTCGGCAACACCAAGCCCGTCCTTGACGCCACCGCCAGCATGCAGGGCGACTTCCAGATCCTCTACACGCTGGACGCGAACCAGCTGTGGTGGCGCTACGCCCCCGGCCGGACGGACCTGACGAACCTCGTCCAGCTGAACAAGTTCGCGTCGGTGTTCATCCTGGTCACCGCGGCGGATGGCACCACCTGGACCTTCGACCCGTAGGAGAGCAATAGGGTAGAACGCGACTGTCCGTTCCCCCCGCCTCGGGCGGGGGGAACGGACAGCAAGGCAAAGGAGATGGGGAAGATGCGAAAGACAGGAATCATGATCAGCGTCCTGGGGATGGCGGCCTTCGCTGCCCTCCTGGCCTGGGGCGTGATGCCCAGCGGTGACACGGTCACGGTCAGGGCTGAGGAGAACCCTTGCCTTGGTGTTGCGCCGGGGCCGCCTGCCACGTACGAGGGTCTGGTGACCATCAACGGCCAGCCGGCCGCCGCGGGGACGGAGCTCACGTTCAGCTCCGATAGCGTGACCTGGGGCAGCACTACGGTTGCGACTACCGATCAGGGGCCCTTTGCAGGATCACCCAACTGGTACGCCGTGACGATAAACTTTCTCCCCCGCCAGGCGATCCCCTGCACGCCGCCCTCGTCCATAACAGTTACGTGCGACGGCGCAACGGACGCGCAGTTCCAGGTGGCTGGCGCGGGAGCCTTCGGCTCCCAGGCCATTGAGTGCACTGGAGCGGCTCCCGCCACGGCGACTCCCGCGGCCACGACCACGGCTGCGGCCACGGTCACAGCGACTCCCGCGGCCGCGACGGTCACGGTCACGGCGACCGCCGTGGCCCCGCCGATCACTGGTGCCGGTGGCACCTCTGGCGACAGCAGCCTCCTGTGGTGGCCGCTGGCCCTGGCGGCGGCAGCCCTGACCAGCGTGGCAGGCCTGGCCACCGCCCGCTGGGCGCGCCGCTAGACTCGCGCTGACAAACCTTAATGTAGGCGGGTAGCTTTAGCTGCCTGCTAAAGGAGAAAAGTGTGACAAGGCCCCGACCGGGTCGGGGCCTTGTCACGCCGCCGAGGGATGGCTTTAGCTGCCTGCAAGAAGGAACCCACCCAAGCTTGTTGCCCCGCCCAGGCAGAAGATGCTATCCTTAGATAGTGATTCGAGAGCTGGCCGTGGCCACCGCCCTACTGATGACTCTGTCTGTCGGCCCAGCCACCGCCCAACAGGTGCCGACACCGCCCGCCACCTTCTGGGGCAGCGTCAGGGTGGATGGTCAGAGCGTCCCCGACGGCACCCAGGTCCTCGCCCTCATCGGCGACAAGACCTGCGGCGAAGCGGAGAAGCAGCCCGGCCAGAAGGGCACCTGGACGACCAGTGAGGACGAACCGAAGTACGGCATCAGGGCCGGCGATTCGCTGTATGCGGTGGATGTCGCCAGCGACAACCAGACCCCAGGCTGCGGCACCGAGGGAGCCACGGTCACCTTCCTGGTCGCTGGCAAGCCCGCCCACCAGAAGGGTATCTGGAAAGCAGGGCCCAATCCTCTCAGCCTCACGGACGAATCCGGATCCGGCGGCAGCTTCACCTGGTGGCCCGCCCTGGCCGGGGGGACAGCAGGTCTGATCGCGGTGGTAGGCCTGGGGATCTGGTGGCGAGCGCGAATCGCAGCTAGAAAGAAGGTGACATGAAGGTCTTCACCAGCAGGCTGACGTTGGCTGCCATCCTTCTCCTTGGCTCGGCGGTGCTCATGGGGGCTGGCCTCGCCGGCTTGCTGATGGCCGGCAAAAACAAACCCGCCGTGACCAATGTCGGCGCCTTTGCCAACGATCGACTGGGCACAGCCACCGCCACGCCCCTGCCCACACCCCCTCCCAACAACTCGCCCCTGGCCAGGATGATCATCGAAAAGATCAACGTCGACGCCTCCATCATTACCCTCGGCCTGGACGAGAACTTCGTGCCCCAGGTGCCCGAAGATCCCTATGTCGTGACCTGGTACAACTTCAGCAGCAGGCCCGGCTGGGGCAGCAACGCCGTCTTCTCCGGCCACGTGGACTGGACGATAGAGGGCCAGGTAGTGCTGGGGGTGTTCTTCTATCTGCGCAACCTGGAGCTGGATGACGTGATCACTATCGTCCTGGAGGATGGCACCGAATACAACTACAAGGTTATCGCCAACCGGGCGGTACCCTACGACGACCCCGAAGCGCTGGCAGTGATGGGCCCCACCCTCAATGACACCATCACCATCATCACCTGCGGCGGCACCTGGGTTCGCGACCCCAGCAGTCCCATCGGCGGCAACTACACCCACCGCCAGATAGTGCAGGCCGAACTGATCCGGCCCGAGCCTTCGCCTTCGCCTTCCCCGACCGCCTCGCCCACTCCCATCCCCCAGTGAGGCGCCGTTCGCCCCGGCCTTGCCTCCACCGGAGCCTGCCGGCAGGCAGGGCGGATCAGTCCCTGGCTGACCTAGGCTGGCAGCGTCACCTCAAGCTTCTGAGTAGCCAGAATCCAGACCGTCTGGTCGCCTGCCAGCTCGGTCAGCGTGTTAAGCCCGGGTATGTTCACGCCCGGCAGGTAGCGCCGCCACCTCCCGCCCCCATCGGGATCCCAAGCGTAGACGGCCATCAGCTTGCCGTCGTCCACCGGTAGAGCCTCAGCCAGCCGCATCGACCACCCCGGATGTTCGATGCGGTTCCAGCCAGGCACGAGCTCGCGGGTCGTCCCTGTAGAGCGAGACTGGCTCCCCACCGACTCGTCCCGCGTGGGCGGAGCGAGGCCGAGGTTGGTACCCGGCTCCAGCGGCACCCCCCCTGTGGCGGGCGGCGCCTCTTTGGTGGGCTGAGGCGAGGGGATCACAGACAGCGTCGGTTCGCTGGTTGGAGACGGACTGTGCCCCTGAGTCGGCGTCACGACCGGCGTGCCGGTGAGAGTGGGGAGAGGGATAGTCGGCGTCGGTTGCGCTGTCTCAGTGGGCTCCGGCGTGCTGATGGGCGATGGCTCAGGCGTCGGCGTAGAAGCGGGCGTGACGGTCGGCGCCGGCGTCTCGGTGGGAGCAGTCGTCGGCGGCGGCGCAGTCGTCGGCGGCGGCGCCGGCGTCTCGGTGGGAGCAGGCGTCAGCATCGGCGGCGCGCTGCCGCTGTCGTCGTACCCGCCGAAATCGTTCGCCCAGTACCAGCCGTAGGTGGACTTCGCACCGTAGACCCGCCCTATCCCAATCACGGTGAATTCGGACCTGAGCATGTTGGCATTGTGTCCCGGCGAATTGCGCCACAGCTCGAAGGTCTCGCTGGCGGCTTGGGTGCCCGCCGCCAGATTCTCCCCCTTCCAGGCGTTGTAGCCGTAGCCGAAGTCAGCCATCCGATCGAAGCTGTCCCGCCCCAGGGAGTCGGTATGGCTGAAGTAGTCGTTGTCGGCCATGTCCTGGCTCATCCAGCGGGCGGCATCGGTTAAAGTTGGGGAAATATTCAGGGCCGAAAGTCCGTTCTGCGCGCGATAGGCGTTGATCAGGTCCAGAAGAGCCTGCTCTTCGCCGGCGAGGAGGGGTGCCTGCCCGATGGCCCTGAGAGGAGACGTGGCCAGGAACAGAAGAAGCCCCGCGATCAGCACGACTGCCAGCACCGCGGGCCGCCAAGGGCGAACTATCTTACTAGAAGAGGTTGTCATAACACCTTGACAAACGTGGTATAATCCAAATAGCGTTAGGGCCCGATACCGGGCCCGGACGTGCTCGGGGCGGGGAGTTGGTGTTCCAGGCCGGCACTCCCCGCTCTGCTGCTTTCCATAACTTAAGACGGGCGGCGCGCTGCCAGTGTTACAGCCTCGGTGGGTGGTATAAACATAATGACAGGATGACGATAGCGATGCCCATGGAGGTTCTGCGCGGCATCGCTGAAGCCCTCGGCCTTCCCCTTAGCGCCAGCCAAGTCCACCAATTCGAGGAGTACTACCGTCATCTGATTGCCGCCAATCGGCGGGTCAGCCTCACCAGCGTCACCGACTACGAAGAGGTGCAGACCCGGCACTTCGGCGAATCGCTCGCCGTAGGCGCCGCCTTGTATCGAGCGCGGGTCTTAAGGACGGGCGAAAGCAGCGCGGTCGTCGACCTGGGCGCTGGCGCCGGCTTCCCAGGCCTCCCCCTCAAGATCGCCCACCCTTCCTTACGGCTGACTCTCCTGGAGGCCACCGCCAAGAAGGCCAGCTTCCTGAACCAACTGGTGGCCCAACTGGAGTTGCCAGACGTGGTGGTAATCAGCGAGCGCGCAGAGACGGTGGCACACGACCCTGCCCATCGCCAGCGCTACGACCTCGTGCTGGCACGGGCAGTGGCCCCGCTGGCCGTCCTGATCGAGCTAGCGCTGCCCTTCTTGAGAGTGGGCGGCCACCTGGCTACCCCCAAGGGAAGCCGCGCCCCCAAGGAGATCGCCGAGGCTGGCCCCGCTCTAGAAATTTGCGGCGGGCGCATCCTCTCGGCCCAGCCCCTCCCCTCCCCTCCCCCTTCCCTGCGCTCAGGGCAAGCTCTGCCCCTGACCCTGGTGCTGGTCGAAAAAGTAGGGCCAACCCCCGCTGCCTACCCCCGTCGCCCGGGCATCCCCGCCAGGCGCCCCCTGCGCTAGCCCCGTTTCCACCACCCGAGAAATTTGGCGGAAATGGCATGATTAGGGGTGAAAAATAGCTGGACAAGCGGGGAATAATGCTATATAAATTCAGAGACTACTTGCCTGACGCTTACAGCGATAGCTTGTGCAAGGAGGAAGAAAGATGGAGCTTCAAGGTGCCAACTTCCAGAATGTGGGCAGTTGGTTGCTACGGCTGGCCAGGCTCGACCTCACCGTCTTTGATGACGTGAAGGACGATGCTGGGGCGACAGTGCCGGCCCTGGTGGTAGCGGTGGTCGCCAGTTTCCTGTCCGGCCTCGGCTCCTGGCTGTGGTGGACCTTCCAGGACTTCCCGAAAGGGGGAGGCGAGGTCTTCCTAAAGTCGTTTATCCTGGGAAGCATCCTCCAGGTGGGCGTCTGGTTCCTCTGGGTCTACGTCGCCGCCATGATCCTCTCCCGCGGCCTGGGCGCCACCGCCGACTTGAATCGGCTCATCCGAACGATGGGACTAGCCTTCGCCCCCATGGCCATCGCCGTGCTCATGTTTATCGGTATCCTGGCTATTCCTTTCGGCATCATAGCCGTGGGCGCTACCGTCGCCCTCAGTTACGTCGCTATGCAGGCCGCCACCGGTGCCCAGCCGCAGCAGGTCATGCTGGCCAACGTGCTGGGCTTCGTGATATTCGCCATCGTGCTGGGCATCCTGTCTAATGTCAGCGAGGTCTACAATACGGGCGGCCTAGCGCCAGGCGCCTTCTTCTTCAACCTTAACCCCTAGAGACGGCCGGCGATATTCGCTGGCCTATCGGCCAGCCAGCCGCTAACATGGTGGGAGACCCGCGGCATGCGGGTCTCCCATCGCTGTCCTTAGCGCCCTCGCCCCCAGTTTGAGGGTGGCGCTCTAGCCGACCGCCCCTTCTTCCCGCAGCCTACGTATCTGCTCCTCGCTGTAGCCCAGGTCGAGGAGCACCTCCTCCGTGTGCTGGCCGCGGCGAGGGGCCAGGCTGCGCACCGAGCCTGGCGTCTCCGACAGCTTGGCGCCGATCCCCACCTGCTGCACCTTCCCCAGCGTCGGATGCTCCATCTCCACCAGCATGTGGCGCGCTCGCACGTGGGGGTCGTCGAACACCTCGTCCAGGCTGTAGACCGGCGCCACGCAGATATCGAACTGCCTCAGGTATTCGAACCACTCGTCGCGGGTCCTGGTCTTGAACTGCTGGCGGAAGTGTTCGAACATTTCGGGGAACTTGCCGGCGCTCATCTGATGGGGGACAAAATCCTCGCGGCCCATGACGCGGCAGAGAGCCTCCCAGAACCAGGGCTCCAGCGAGCCGATGCTCAGCCACCGGCCGTCCTTGGTCTCGTAGACGCTGTAGAAGGGGGCAGCACCGCTGAGGAAGCTCTGGCCAGGGCGAGGGGCCACGCCGGAGCCGAAGTACTGGCCGACAATGGCCACCAGCAGGGAGATGACGCCGTCGGTCATAGCCATGTCGACGTACTGGCCGCGACCCGTCCTCTGGCGGGCGATGAGGGCCGCCAGGATGGCGAAGGCGGCGTAGAGGCCGCCTGCCGCGAAGTCGGCGATGATGTTCATCGGGATGGCCGGCGGGCTGCCCGGCCAGCCGATCATCCCCAGAGCGCCGCCGATGGAGATATAGTTGATGTCGTGACCCACAAGGCCAGCATATGGGCCGTCCTGGCCGTAGCCGGAGAGGGAACAGAAAACGAGGCGCGGGTTTATCTGGCTCAGCGTCTCGTAGTCCACGCCCAGCCGCTTCACCACCCCCGGCCGGAAGCCCTCCAGCACCACGTCCGCGCTTTCGGACAGCTTGTAGAAGACCTGGCGGGCGGCCTCGTTCTTCAGGTTGAGCGTAATGCTGCGCTTGTTGCGGGCGAGGGCGTTGAAAGCCAGCACCCGCTCGCTGGCGTCGCGGTCCAGCAGACGGCGGGCGGCCTGACCCCGACCTGTCGGGGCGCCGCTGACCGCCGGCTCCTCGACAAGCAGGACATCGGCCCCCAGGTCGCCCAGGAGCATGGTGCAGTAGGGGCCGGGGGCCAGGCGGGACAGATCGAGAATGCGGATTCCCTCCAGGGGCAGCATGGGCGACACCTCCCTATCCAGACACGAAGACCTGCCTGCCGGCAGGCAGGTTCGAGGGCATGATCGCCCGCCCCAAGGAAGTGTGTCAAGCCTGCCTGCCGCAGGCAGGAGCGACGATCTCGCCCTTGCCCTGGCTGGCTGTTTTTGCTACCATAGCGGCACGGAGTGGGGCTGTAGTTCAGAGGGAGAACGTTTGTCTGGCAGACAAAAGGTCGGGGGTTCGAGTCCCCCCAGCTCCACCAAAGCTCGAATACAAAAACGGCCCGCGGCGGGGCCGTTTCGGTTTAGACGCCCTAGTATCTGCTAAACCGTTCGCCAACCAGCTCCCGAGAAGATTCGCCGTGACGTGCGAACGAGGGAAATCGAGCGCTAGTGGGTTAGGGCTTGATCTGCCTGCCGCACCCGCTCGCAAAGGGTCACCAGCAGCTTCCGCTGGAGGCCGGGCACGGTCTCCAGCAAGGACACGAAATCTCGACGATGAAGGACCAGCAGGGTCACGGGCGTCTCGGCGATGACCGTCGCGCTGCGCGGCTTTCCATCGATGACCGACATTTCCCCTACAACGTCGCCGGCGCCAAGTTCAGCGATCGCCTTGCCATCCGCTTCCACTCGCGCCCTACCGTCGACTATGATGATCGCTTCCAGCCCCTGCGCACCCTGCTTGGCCAAAACCGCCCCTTCGCGGCGCGCGGCCACGTCGGCGCACTTGGCAATGGCGTTAAGCTGGCGTTGGCTAAGACGGCTAAATAGTGGTATCCCTCGCAGAACATCGACCTTATCCGAGCGACCGGAACGAAACATCAGCACGGCTATCTCCCTTACTCAGAAGTATGAAGAGTCTACATCCGCTCAGGCTATGTGTCAACATCTACCGGCCGTCCCCTTCCTTCAGCCCGTGGGGGTGGAATGAACGCCCAGCCTCTCATCGAAGCCCCGCCCGGCCTGCTGCTGGCCAACGCCATCGTGTGGCTTGTAGATGACCCAAAAACACGGTATGGTAT
>CAYGYF010000027.1:0-14267 GCA_964354065.1 uncultured Dehalococcoidia bacterium
GACCTGAGCGCCCATCGGGCCGAGGAGAAGCGACTGAACGAGGCGATGGCGGCCGCCCTTCAGGAGCAGGATGCCCTGAGGAGCCGCATCGCCAAGGAGCAGGCGTCCCTCCTAGCGTTGCAGGAGAGCTGCCGCTCTCGAGACCTGGAGATGGAGCGCCTCCAGGCCCGCCTCAACGTCCTCACCGACGCCCAGCAAGCCTGCGACGCCCGCACCCGCGCCACCACCGCCCCCATCCTGGAGGCCGCCGACATCCCCGTGCACGGCCTCCTGGGTGTAGTCAGCAGCATCATTCGCGTGCCCAAGGGCCTCGACCGAGCCATCGAGGCCGCCCTGGCCGAGAACCTCCAGGCGATGGTGGTGGAGCGCCAGAAGGACGCGCTGGCCGCCATCCAGGATCTGGCGAAGCAAGAGGTGGGGCGAGTAGTCATCTTCCCCCTGGATAGCCTCAAGGAGATCTACCCTCTAAACATCGTCAAGGAGCGGGGCGTGGTCGGCGTGGCCAGCCGGCTGGTGAAGTGCGAGGAGCGCTATCGCAAGCTTGTCGACACCCTGCTGGGCCGCACCATCGTCGTGGACGACCTAGAGACGGCCCTGCGTGTCCTGCGCCGGGGCATGGGCAACGTCGTCACCCGCGATGGCATCCTCCTCCATCCTCTGGGCTCCGTCAGCACCGGTCGTCCCACCAGCGAGGGAAACGTGTTCGCCCGCTACCAGGAGCTGGCCTCGATCCCCCGCGCCATCGAGAGGATAGCCAGCTCTCGCCAGGCAGCCGAAGAGGAGATGCAACGGCTGCGCACCGGCGCCGGCGAGGACGAGAGCGCCCTGCGCCAGACAGCGGAGACGCTGACGACCCTCCAGGAGCAGCGGGCGAAGGCCCAGGACGCGATAGCCCAGGGCCGTCGCCTCCTGGCTCAGCTCCGGGGCGAGATGCGCTGGCTGATCACCAGCCAGCAGCGCTCGGCCCAGCAGGCGGCCTCTCTGACCCTGGAAGGGCAGCGCCTGGAGGAGGAGAAGGAGCGCCTCCTGTCCCAGGCCGCCGAGGCTCAGGAGGTCGCCCAGTACCTGCGCTCGGCCGGCGGCATGTTCGGCGAGCGGCGACAGGCCCTCCTCGAGAAGGTCACCGAGGCCAGCACCAAGGTCGCCTCCCTGGACGGCGAGCTACGCTCCCTGGTCCTCCTGCGCGAGACCCGGCAGGCCACCCTGGCCAGGCTGGACGTCCAGATGACCGCCAAGCAGGCCGAGCTGCGCGGCATCGAGCTGGAGAGCACATCACTCACCGGCAACGTCGACGCCGACTGGCGAGAGGTGGAGAAGCTCACCGAGGAGCTAAAGAGCTGCGCCCGCGAGGTGGAACCCGCCCAGCAGGCCATCGCCACCCTCCAGGACCAGGAGCGCGAGGCCCAGGCCAAGGTCGCGGCCGCCCAGAGCCGCCTCCTCCAGGCGGAGCGGCAGCGGCTGGAAGCGGAGGCAGAGGTGCGCCACCGCCGCGAGGATTTCGATAACCTCCGCCAGCGCATCGAGGCCGACGGCCTGACGGTCACCGACCGGGGCGAGGTCGTAGCTCCGGGCATCGCCGCGGAGAGCGCCGCCGCGGAGAGCGCCGCCGCGGAGAGCGCCGCCGCGGAGGGCGTGCCTGCCTGGATGCGCCTCGGTGACGGCGATGGCAACGGCCAGACCAATGGCCAGACGAGCCGCCTGCCGCCGATAGCCGGCGGCGCCCTCATCGACCCCCCGACTATGCAGGAGCGCATCCAGCGCCTGCGCGGCCAGCTCCGAGCCCTGGGCCCCGTCAACCCCCAGGCCGAGGCCGACTACGAGGAGCTGAAGGAGCGCCACACCTTCCTCACCGCCCAGCTAGCCGACCTGGAGACGGCCGAACACTCCCTCCTCCAGGCCATCGACGAACTGGATGAGGTCATCTGCCAGCGGTTCGGGGCCACCTTCCACCAGGTCGCCGAGCAGTTCAGCCGCTACTTCACCACCTTCTTCGGCGGCGGCCAGGCCAAGCTAGTGCTCACCACACCCGATGACCACCGCAGCGCCGGCGTGGATATCGTCGCCCAGCCGCCGGGCAAGCGCCTGCAAAGCCTGGGCATGCTCTCCGGCGGCGAGAAGGCCCTCACGGCGGTCGCCCTCCTCTTCGCCCTCTTGCAGGCCAACCCCTCGCCTTTCTGCGTCCTCGACGAAGTGGATGCCATGCTCGACGAGGCCAACGTCAGCCGCTTCCTGGCCGCCCTCCAGGAGATGGCCCAGCGCAGCCAGTTCATCGTCATCACCCACAACCGCCGCACCATCGAGGTGGCCGACAGCATCTACGGCATCTCGATGGGCGAGGACAGCATCTCCCGCGTGCTCTCCCTCCGCCTCAACGACATCTCTCCCAACTAGACTCCTCGTTGCCCCCAAGCTAACGCAGGCGCTATAATGCCCACGTCCCCGCCGGGGACTATCAGCGTTGTTGTAGTTGGACATGCGTCGACCTCACTTCTTCTCCCAACCGAGGCCAGCGGCCATCGAGGGCGAGCCGGGCTATGGCCATCTCCGCCGAAGGCGGATGCGCCTCTGGCGCAAGCCGGAGACCAATCCGCCCCGACCTGTCGGGGCGGCCGCCCCCTCCCTGCGGCAGCACGCCGTCGCCAGGCTGAGGGGCTCCACCACCTTCTTCAAGTTCCTCGTCGTCGGCACCTTCGGCTACCTGGTGAGCGTGCTCTTCATCTATCTGCTGTACGACTCGCCCGCCTTCCCGTTCCTGCCGGACAAGGGCAGCACGGTGGCCCTTCCCTTTGGACTTGATGGGCAACCGCGCCTGATCATCGCCACCGTCGTGGCCGTGGAGATGTCCATCCTCTCCAACTTCTTCTGGCACAACGTCTGGACCTTCAGCGATCGGGCCCGGCGCCTACCCATGGGCCAGCGCTTCGTGGTATTCAACCTCACCTCCATCGGCAGCCCCGCCATCCAGTTCGTCACTGTCAACGTCCTCACCCCCAACTTCGGCGTCAGTCCGTATCTGGCCATCGCTCTGGGCGTAGCCATAGGGATGACGTGGAACTGGCTGTGGAACGTCCAGGTCATCTGGCGGAAGGGGAAAGAGCCGGCCTGACACCCCGCCTGCCGATCGCCAGCCTACCGCGATGACTGCCGAACCGCGTCTCTCCCTGGTCATCCCCGCCTACAACGAGGCGGAGAACGTGGGCAGGGGCATCCTCCAGCAGGTGGCTGACTACCTGGACGGCCAGAGCTATCCCAGCGAGGTCCTCATCGCCGACGACGGCAGCGAGGACGAGACCGCGGGTCTGGTCGAAGAATTCGTCCGCCAGCACCCCTCGTTCTCCCTCCTGCGCGGCCAGCATCAGGGAAAGGCCCTCACGGTGCGCCGGGGGGTGCTGGCCGCTCGCGGCCGCTACGTCCTGTTCGCCGACCTCGACCTATCGACCCCTCTCACCTACGTCGAGCCGTTCCTGACTCTCCTAGACGAGGGCTGGGACATCGTCATCGCCTCGCGGGAGGCCAGGGGCGGAGCCCGCCTGGACACACCCATTCTGCGCCGCCTGATGGCCAGGGGCTTCAGCCTGCTGGTGCGGTCCCTCCTCCTGCCCGGCATCCACGACAGCCAGTGCGGCTTCAAGGCCTTCCGGCGGGAAGTGGGGCAAGACCTGTTCAGCAGCCTCCGGGTGTTTCAAGCCGAGGCGGGCGCCGTCAGAGGGCCCCGGGTCACCGCCTTCGATGTAGAGCTCCTCCTCCTGGCCCGCAAGAAGGGCTACACCGTCAAGGAGGTGCCCGTGCTCTGGCACCACCAGGAAACGCGGCGAGTGAACCCCCTCCTCGATTCCTCCCGCATGTTTCGAGAGGTTCTCACCGTCTGGTGGAACAACCGCCGCGGCGTCTACGACCGGGCGGGGTAGTACCCGACCGCCCCGACCTATCGGGGTGGTGCTGAAACCATATTGCTTGATCGACCCCCAGGCCGATGCTATGATCCAGCAAGCCATCGCCCTGCCCCGAGGAGGTAGTATCTGTTCAAGCGGCTCGGACGCTCCCCGCAGGCCGAAGAGAAGACCACCGACGCCCTCGATCGCACCCGCCGCACCTGGTTCCGGCGGGTGGCTGCGCTCTTCGAGCGCTCCCGCATCGATGACGAGCTCTGGCAGGAACTGGAGGAGCTGCTCATCGGCGCCGACATCGGTGTAGCCACCGCCAGCGGGCTCATCGAGCGCCTTCAGGCTCGGGTGAAGGACGAGGGGATGAAGCAGCCCGAGCAGGTCCGCCAGTCCCTCAAGGAGGAGCTGGCGGCCATCCTGGTCACGGACGGCGGCAGCGGCCAGCTCTGGGGCGCGGGCAAGGAGCCTGCCCTGAGCCAAAGCCCTGAGCGGAGCGAAGGGGCAGCGAGGGGAACTTCTCCGCCCAGGCCAGCCGTCATTCTGGTGATAGGGGTAAATGGCACCGGCAAGACCACCAGCATCGCCAAACTGGCCTGGAGCCTCAAGAGCGAGGGCAGACAGGTGATCCTGGCAGCCGCCGACACCTTCCGGGCCGCCGCTATCGATCAGCTCCGCCAGTGGGGAGAGCAGGTGGGGGCGGAGGTGGTGGCCAACCAGCAGGGAGCCGACCCCGGCGCGGTGGTGTTCGACGCCCTCAACGCCGCCGAGCGGCGGGGCGCCGACGTGGTGATCATCGATACGGCCGGTCGCCTCCACACCAAGGTGAACCTGATGGCGGAGCTGCGCAAGATCCAGCGGGTGATCCAGCGCAAGGACCCCTCGGCTCCACACGAGGTTCTCCTGGTCCTCGACGCCACCACCGGCCAGAACGCCCTCCTTCAGGCCAAGTACTTCACCGAGGCGGTGCAGGTAACGGGCATCCTCCTGGCTAAGCTCGACGGCACGGGCAGGGGGGGCATCGTCTTCGCCATCTGCGACCAACTGGGCATCCCGGTGCGCTTCGTGGGCACCGGCGAACGGCCCCAGGACCTGGCGCCGTTCCTGGCCGAGGACTTCGTGGAGGCCCTCTTTGCCTAGCCCCCGGATTGGCCGGGGAACCCTTAGACAACCATGATCGAAACGATTACCTGGTGGTCGGCGGCCCAACTGGTGGGGCTGATAGCTTTCCCCCTGACCTTCGCCTTGTTTCACCGCCTGCCCGACCGCGGCTATACCTTCAGCAAGCCCCTGGGCCTTGTCCTCCTGGGCTATTTCCTCTGGATGGGAGCCACCCTGGGCGTATTCCCCAACAGCCGCGGCTCGATCATCCTCATCCTGCTCGCGCTGGCGCTGGCAGCCGTCATCGTGGCCGGGCGGCGGCGCGACGAGCTGCGCGACTTCGTGCGGGAGCGCTGGCCCTACATCCTGTTTATCGAAGTGCTGTTCGCTGTGGCGCTCACTGTGCCCGCCTACATTCGCTCTTATATCGCGGAGATTGCCAACGTCGAAAAACCCATGGACTTCGCCTTCCTCAATGCTATCCTGCGGGCCGACCAGTTCCCCCCCCAAGACCCCTGGCTTGCCGGCCACGCCGTCCCCTTGTATCACTTCGGCCACATCATGGTGGCCAGCCTCACCGAGCTGACCGGCCTGCGCTCCAGCGTCACCTTGAACCTGGGGGTGGCTCTAATCGGCGCCATGGCCGCTATCGCCGTGTTCGGCTTGGTGTACAACCTGCTGATCGTACGCGGCCGACCCGGCAGCGCCATCGTGTTTGGCCTGGTAGCCGTGGGGCTGCTTCTGATCCTGGCCAACATAGAGGGGATGTTCGAGCTGCTCAGCCGATACGGCATCGGCTCCCGCGGCTTCTACGGCCTGGTGGGCATCGATGGCCTCAACGGCCCGGTAGACTGCAAGACGACCCCCGGCGATTGCACCGAGTGGTATCCCACCCAGTGGTGGTTCTGGTGGCGGGCCACCCGCATCGCCACCCAGTGGGACTGGCGGGAGTTCCCCTTCTTCACCTTCATGCTGGGGGAGCTCCACGCCCACCTGCTGTCGATACCCTTCGTGCTGACGGCGATGGGTATAGCCCTCAATACCCTGCGCTGCCAGGGGCCGCTGGCTGCCCAGGTCTGGCCGGGCGTCCCTGCCGAGCTAAGGCGGCTTCGAGACAGATTCAATGGCACCCCCGCTGGCGGCTCTGCCGGTCTCATCCTGACCTCGGTTACGTCGGCACCACCGCGGCTCGCCTCGGCCACCGCCGGCTCGACCCTGGACCTGGCGGCCAGCGCCTGGGAAGGGTTGACCTTCTGGGCCGCCTATCCCGCCCGTTTCATCGCCATCAGCATCCTTCTGGGCGCCCTGGGCTTCATCAACCTCTGGGACCTGCCCACCTTCTGGGCCCTGATGGTAGCTATGGCTGGGGTCCGCAACTACCTGAGCGAGGGCCGATTGAATACGACCGTGGTGGGGCAGACGGCAGGCTTCGCCATGCCCCCGCTGATCCTCTCCCTTCTCCTGTACCTACCCTTCTACGTCCACAGCTTCAACCCGTGGGGCACCCACCCCGTCGGCGGAGGCATTCTGCCCATCCAACTAGCCTCGATCAAGGGCTGGCCGCCTATCGAGACCATGGCCACCCGACCCCAACACTTCCTCTACATGTGGCTGACGATCCTCTGGCCCACTGTCACCTTCGCGGTGGCTGCTCTCGGCCCCTGGCGGGAGCACAAGGGCATCTTCTGGTGGGCCCTTCTCCCCGCCTTCGTGCCTTTTGGCCTGTGGCTGCTGCTGGTGACCGGCCACCAGGGTCCATCGGGCCTCGTCGACGAGGCCAAGTTGCGAGGGCCCTGGTGGATCACCCTCGCCTTCCTGTTGGCAGCGATCAGCGTGGCCGTCCTCTCCTTCGGCCGCTTCCTCACCGCCCGGGCTAAGGAGGACGAGAGCCAGCAGAGCCTCCTGTTCGCCCTGGCCGTGGGCGGGATAGCCATCATCATCCTCCTGGGTACGGAGCTGTACTGGGTGCAGGACCCGGTGGGGGTGCGCTCCAACACCGTCTTCCGCCTGAACTACCAGTCCTGGATCATGCTGAGCGTCAGCGGCGCCTTCGGCCTTCACTACATCGTCTCTAGATGGAAGCCGATGGACGTTCTGGCCTCCACCCCTCGCCTGCTGTGGGTCACGCTGACCTTTGCCATCATCGGGGCCGGCCTCGTCTACCCCGTCATCGCCACCCCGAACCGCACCTTCGGTTTCAGGACCCACCAGTATCTAGATGGCCTGGCGGCTTTGCGGCCAGTCTCCCCCCCCGAGTATGAAGCCATCCGCTGGCTATCGGACAACGTGAAAGGCACGCCCATCATCCTGGAGGCTATAGGCGGGGACTACAGCGACTACGGTCGCGTCTCCTCTCGCACTGGCCTGCCCACCCTGTTGGGCTGGCCCGACCACGAGTACCGCTGGCGCGCCTCCTTGGAGGTCCAGGGCACTCGCAAGCAAGATGTGGAGCAGGCCTACAAGACCACCAGCGCCGACGAGGCACGCGACATCCTGGAGAAATACGGAGTGGAGTACGTATATGTGGGCCGCCTTGAGAAGGAGGCTTACGGCGAGGCGGGCCTGGCCAAGTTCGCCAGCTTCATGGAGGTGGCATATCAGAACGAAGGGGTCACCATCTATCGCCTGCCCGCGGAGGGGGAGATCGTTGTCGGCGCCCCCTGAGACAGTGGCGAGACCATGTCTGGTGTGACCAACGGCCGCCGCAAACGCCGCTTGCCAGCCGCCGACCCAGCGCTGGCGGTGGAGACGCCGACCAGGTCGGGGGAGGCCGCCAGGGAATCCACCGGCGTATCCGTAAGCCTGGAGGCGCTGATCTGGCTGCTGCTCATCGGGCTGGCCACTGCCTTGCGCCTGGCCCGCCTCGATCACCTCCCGCTGACCATCGACGAGAGCGCTCGCTCCCTGGCCGCCTGGCAGACATCCCAGGGCAATACCCCCGACAACTGGCTGGGCGACCTGACCTCTTCCCTCACCGCCTACCTCTTCTCTATCTTCGGTGCCGACGACTTCGCCGCTCGCCTAGTGCCGGCCCTGGCCGGGGCGGCCCTGGTCGCCCTTCTCTGGCCCCTGTCGCGATACGTGGGCGGGGCGGCCCTGGGGGCGGCCGGATTCATCACCTTCTCCCCCCTGCTCGTCCACGTTTCTCGCAGCAGCTTGCCCTACAGCGTCGGCACGCTGCTCTCCCTGGTCATGATCCTCGCCTTCTTCGCCTACCTGCACGAACGCCGGCCCTTCTTTCTCTTCCTGTTCATTCTTGGCCTGGGCCTGGCCCTGGGCAGCGACCCCATCTCCACCTCGACGGCGATCATCCTCGTCGCCTTCCTGGTGTACGAAGCCGCCTGGAGGCGGAACGAGCAGATGCTGGATGCCCTGGGCTTCATCAGGCAGAATCCACCCTTGCTCATCAGCAGCGTCCTTTTCCTGCTGGGAGCGCTGGAGTTGGGGGTCACCCACTTCGGCACCTCCATCGATCGCCTCAGCCTGCCGGGCCTGCGCCAGTGGGTGGATATGTTCGAGCTGCCCAGAGACGGGCTGCCCTGGCACTTCCAGCCCGGCATACTGATAGGCTACGAAGCGCCTTTGCTCCTCCTGGGCGGGGCGGCCTACCTGTGGCTACTGTACCGCTGGCTAGCGTCCAGGGGGGAGGAGATCTCTCTTTTCCAGGGCTTTCTCCTGTTCTGGGCCAGCGCTGCCGCCATCATCGTCGCCATCACCAGCCGCCATGAGGCGAGCCAACTCATCATTCTCCTCCTGCCCCTGGCCCTCCTGGCCGGGAGCTGGCTGGAGCGGATCGCCGCCGAGGCCGACCTGGAGTCCTTCGGCCAGGCGGCGCCCTACCTAGTGCCGGTGCTCCTGCTGGCGGCCTACCTGGCGCTCATCCTCTCCAACTGGGCCCAGGCAGGCGAAGTTGGGCCGGGCGACGAGAAGGCAGCGCTGGTCCTGGCCACGGGCGGTGGGATTCTCTTGATCTGGGTGGCGTGGAACGCCCTGGGCCAGCGGGCGGCGGCGGGCTCGATGGCCCTGGCCCTGATCCTGGCGATCGCTTTCCTGGTCCACGGCGCCACCTCCGTCGCCTACGGCCGGGGAAGCGAATTCCTGGCCGACGAGCGTCTTGATCGCCAGGTCTTCCAGTTGCAGAGAGCGCTGGCCACCATCGAAACGCAGACGCCGGGCCGCATCGCCGTAGACGCTTCCTTCCTCCCCACGCTAGGATGGTATCTGCGGGACGTGAGGGGTGTCGTCTTCGCGCCTTCTCCGCCCGCCGACGCTGTGGCCATACTGAAGCCGGCGGGAGAAGCAGTTCCTCCTGGCTACCGCCCCACGGAACGGACCTGGCCCGTGGCCAAGGGCTGGATACCAAGTTCCATCGACCCCCTGGCCTGGTGGCGCTGGCTGGTTTACCGTAAGCCCTACGGCAACCTATCATCGATAGAGGCAGACTTACTGGTGAGAGGCGAATGAGCGACCAAGCATCCTCCTCGACGACGGCCCTGGAACCTGCGGCGAGCCCCCTGGCGCGCCTGGCCTCCTTGCGCCTGAGGCTGAACTGGGAGGTGGCCCTCTACCTCGCCTTCATCCTGGCTGGCGGCGCCCTCCGCTTCTGGGACCTCGGCGCGCGCGCCATGCACCACGACGAGAGCCTGCACGCCACCTATAGCTGGTACCTGTACAACGGCAGCGGCTACGAGCACATGCCGATGATGCACGGCCCCTTCCAGTTCTTCGCCCGCGCCTTCGGCTTCCTGCTGTTTGGTGTCAGCGACTACACAGCCCGCATACCCGACGCCTTCCTGGGCACCGCCCTCATCGGCGTGCCCTTCCTGCTGCGCCGTCGCCTGGGCCGCGCGGGAGCGCTGGCCGCCGCCGGCCTCATCGCCTTCTCGCCCACTATGCTCTACTACAGCCGCTTCGCCCGCGGCGACGGGTTCATCGCCCTGTGGACGCTCGGCCTGGTGATCTGTCTGTGGCGCTACATCGACGAGGGCCGCCATCGCTACCTCTACCTGGGAGCCGCCCTCCTCGCCCTCAGCTTCGCCACTAAAGAGGTGACCTACCTCAACGTGTCCGTGTTCATCATCTTCCTCGACCTGTGGGTGGCCCATAGCCTGGCGGCCCAGATTAGGGAACGCCATAAGCTGGACCGGCTGACCTTCGTCTACCTGTTTGTGCTCCTGGCTCCCTTCGCCTGGGCCATCATCGCCTTCTGGCCCTTCCTGAGCGAACGCTTACGCCAGCGGCTGGGAATCACGGAGATGCCCCGCGCTGCTCACTTCCTCCTCATCCTGGGCACTTTATCCCTGCCCCAGTTCGCCGCCATCATCCAGAAGCCGCTGGAGGGGTTTGGGATAGTGGACAAGGCCGACTGGTCTCGCCAGCTCTTCACCATCAACCTCGGGCCCGCGGGAGCAGAGGGCGAGCGCTTCCTCCACGAGCACGTAACCACCGAGGAGCTCACCGGCTTCATCACCGTAACGGCCATGATCGCTGCGACGGCTGTCATCGGCCTGCGCTGGAACTGGCGGGCCTGGCTCATTGCCGCCGGCGTCTTCTACCTGATCTACGGCCTCCTCTACACGACCTTCCTCACCAACCCCGACGGCTTTGGCTCGGGGATATGGGGCTCCCTGGACTACTGGCTGCAGCAGCAAGATGTAAAGCGAGGCGGCCAGCCCTTCTACTACTACCTGGTGCTTCTGCCCATCTACGAGTTCCTGCCCCTGCTGTTCGCCTTGCCAGCCGTGGCCTACTTCGCCATCCGCGGCAACGCTTTCACCCGCTTCCTCGCCTTCTGGCTGGTGGCCGCTCTCTACGGCTACTCCATCGCTGGCGAGAAGATGCCCTGGCTCGGCGTCCACCTGACCCTGCCGGCGATCATCCTGGCCGCCTACACCCTGGGCCAGCTCTGGAACCTGCTCCAGACCCGCGAGTGGTACTTCCGCACCCCCAGCTTCGCCTGCCCCCTACTAGCAGCGGCCATAGCGGCCGGAGCCGTCGCCTTCGCCGCCTTTGGGCCCACCGATCCCGCCGGGAACACGGCCCGCATCCTGGTGGGAGCCGCCGCCCTGCTGGCCATCGTCGCCCTCGCCCTCACCCTGCGCGGCCGCGCCATCGCCGTCGTGCCGGTGGCGGCGGTGGTGGGCGCCCTGCTGCTGTTCAGCGTGCGGGCGGCCTGGATGGCCAGCTTTGCATCGGGCGATGGGGCCGACGCCCGAGAGATGCTGGTCTATACTCAGAGCACGCCCGACATCCCTCAGATTCGCGACGAGATCGAGCGCTGGGCGAGCCAGACGGGCCTGGGCAACGACTTACCCATCGCCGTGGACGGCACCGACGCCTTCACCTGGCCCTGGGCCTGGTACCTGCGCAACTACCCCAACGTCCAGTACCCCTCTATGGGCAGTGGATTCAAGCCGCCGGCCAACGCCGTAGTCCTGGTGAATGCCGGCAACGATGCGGCCGTCCAGCCCTCCCTCAGCGGCTACGGGCCAGGGCAGCGCTATCACCACCGCTGGTGGTTCCCCGAGATATATCGCAACATCGAGCTGAAGAACGGGAAGCAGAAGCCCCTCCTGACCACCTTCGCCGACTTCCTGAAGAGCCTGGGCGATGGCGATACATGGCAGGTCTGGTGGCGTTACTGGCGCGACCGTCAGTTGCCGGAGCCCCTGGGCATGATGGATGCCGTGGCCTACTTCCCCAGCGAGTTCACGCCCACCCTCGTCACCAGGCAGGAGCCCCTGCCCCCGCCCAAGCCCGACAATGAGGGCCGCTTCACCCTGGGCGAGAGCGGTGCCAGCCCCAGCCGATTCGTCAAGCCGGCCGGCCTGGCGGTGGACAGCGACGGAAACCTGTACGTGGCCGATAGCGGCAACAACCGCATCCAGAAGTTCGACCGCGAGGGCAAATTCATAGCTCAGGTGGGCAAGCCGGGCTCAGGCGAGGGCGAGTTCAACGAGCCCTGGGGCGTGGCCGTGGACAGCCAGGGAAACGTCTACGTCGCCGATACCTGGAACCACCGCATCCAGAAGTTCGACCGCGACCTCAAGTTCCTGACCCAGTGGGGCCGCCCGGCCTCCGACCTCAACAACCCCAAGCCCTTCGACTTCTGGGGCCCGCGCGACGTGGCCATCGACCCCGACGGGAACGTCTGGGTCACCGACACCGGCGACAATCGTCTCCTCAAGTTCGCCCCCGATGGCACCTTCCAGACTGCCCTGGGCAAGCCTGGAGCAGAGCCGGGGCAGTTCCACGAGCCGGTGGGCATCGAGATAGCCGCCAACGGCGATATCTTCGTGGCCGATGCCTGGAACAACCGCGTCCAGCGCTTCGACCGCGACCTCAAGCCCCTGGGCGAGTTCCCCCTGCCCGGCGGGCTTCCTAACGACCCGTCCACCAAGCCCTACCTGGCCCTGGCGCCCGACGGCAGCATCATCGCCAGCGACCCCGTCGGCCAGCGCGTCCTGCGCCTCAAGCCCGACGGGTCGATCCTGTCCGTCCTCGAAGGGACTGGCGAGACGACCCTGGCCAACCCCACCGGCCTGACCCTGGACAGCAACGGCTTCCTCTACATCGCCAACAGCGGTCTCGACCAGATCCGCCGCATCCCCCTCACCGACCTGGCCCCTCGCTAGGGGATGACCCCTCGCTCCTTGAAGGCAACGATCTGGTCCCGGCTGTGGACGGCCCCGCCACCCAGAACCCCATATCGATAACGCGGATCCCTTCCAGCGGTCCCGGCATGGTGCTTCCCCTGCTCTTCCGCTAGCGAGGGTGGCTTGCGCCTGGGCCCCGCGTCAATGCCGCCGCCGTTGCCCGCGCCACCCGCAGCCCATATAATAGCCCCGTCGACGGTACGGAGGGAGGACGGGAGCCTTTTTGCTGCGCAGCCGCCAGCTCTGGATTGGGATAGTCGGGACGGCCCTTTTCCTGGGCCTCTTCTTTTGGCGCACCAACCTGGGTGACATGGCCGACAAGCTGGGTGAGGCCAACTACTGGTGGTTCGCCCCCGCCATCGCCGTTTGGTTCGTCTCCGCCTGGTTCCGCTCCCTGCGCTGGCACTACCTGCTGCGCCCCATCGCCGATCTTCCTACCCGCACCCTCTATCCGGTGGTCATCATCGGCTATATGGCCAACAACCTCCTGCCGGCGCGGGTCGGCGAACTGGTGCGGGCCTATATCATGGGCGAGAGGCACCGTCTGAGCATGATGGCCACCCTGGGCACCATTGCCATCGACCGCCTGTTCGACGGGCTGGTGCTGGTGATCTTCTTGGTAGCGGTGGGCGGGTTCGTCGGCCTCAGCCGGGAGCTGGGCATCCTGGCCATCGCCATGTCCGCCATCTTCGTACTAATCTTCGCCCTGTTCCTGGTCGCCGCCTCGTCTCAGGAACGAGCCCAGCGCTGGGTGGAGAGGCTCCTCCGCTTCCTGCCGGCCCGCGCCCAGGAGAAGGGCAGCCAGTGGGCCGGGTCGTTCATAGCGGGGCTGGGCGCCTTGCAGAGCCCCTGGCGCATCGCCGCCGTGCTCCTCACCTCGGTGGTTGCCTGGGCCCTGGAGGCCACCATGTACTTCATGGTGGGAGTCTCCTTCAAGCTGGGCGAGGCCTTCCCCATCTACCTGATGGTGGCGGCAGCGTCCAACCTGGCCACAACCTTGCCCTCCACCTCGGGAGGCATCGGCCCCTTCGAGCTCCTGACCAAGGAGACGCTGGGCTTCGTGGGGGTGAGTCAAGGGGCAGCCGGCGCCTACGCCGTCGCCCTGCACGCCCTGCTGCTCCTGCCGGTGGTGGCCGCCGGCCTCTTCTTCCTCTGGGCGATCAACCTCTCCCTGGGCGAGACCCTGCGCCGCCGCGCCCGCCCCAGCATGGCCGCCTCCGTCGGCCTGGAAGGGAAAGGCAGCGAGTGAAGGCCTGCCCTGAGCCGCAGCGAAGGGTCGGCATCATCGGCGGGGGGGTGGCCGGCCTGGCCGCCGCCTATCGCCTCTGCCAGCGGGGCTTCCAGGTGCACCTGCTCGAGGCCGGGCCCACCCTGGGCGGCCTGGTGGGCACCTTCGAAATCGGGGGCGGCCGCATCGAGCAGTTCTACCACCACATCTTCTCCACCGACACCACCATCGCCGCCCTCATCCAGGAGCTGGGCCTGGCCGACCGCCTGGTCTGGCACGAATCGAAGGTGGGCATCTTCTACGACGGCCGCGTCTACGACTTCGTCACCCCCCTCGATCTCCTCCGCTTCACCCCCATCTCCCTCATCGACCGCCTGCGCCTGGGCCTGGTGGGCCTCTACC
>CAYGYF010000028.1:0-14096 GCA_964354065.1 uncultured Dehalococcoidia bacterium
GCAAGTCCGGCTCATCGAAGAAGACTATGCAGTCCTGAGGCTTTCTCAGGAGGAAATCAAAGGCAATGTTTGCGACCTCACGCTCCCCGGAACTCAGAGTCCAGTGGTCGCGCGTCTGCCCCTCTAGCCGGTATTCAAGGCGCTGCAATCGAGCCGATGGGTCGACTAGCTCTTTCGGAGCCAGCAGCGAAGAGAAGACCTGCTTGAAAGGTTCCATCGGGTCAGTGAACTCCAGATTCATTCGGCGGTGTCCTTGGCGGCGGAGTTCTACTGCTCGGTTCGCGATTTTCATCTTTTGCGTTTCAATCATCCTGAACATTGAGTGGACACTATCCTGGAACCGGTCCCTCATGAAGCCGATTGTGCGGTCCCATGGAATCTCCTCTTCCTCCGGGTCTGGCATGTCCCACGAAAACTGGAGAGGATCGAGTTTCTGGACGGCGCGGTCACTTTCAATGTTGACTAGGCTGCTGCGCCAATTCCGGCGAAGACGGTTCACCTGCAGTGTATTGCCTAGCAGAGACATGTCCTCAGGGATGGACATGTTCAGCTCTTCCTTTCCGCCCCAGGACTCTCGCTCTTCCGGACAGGTTGCTTCGATTACCCCTTCAATGTCAGGGTGCGGAACTGCACCTCTTAAATGAGCAATAAGGCGCTGGAGGAGGCGCGTCTTTCCGACGCCATTGGGACCGGCTAGCACGACAACGTCAGAGAGACCATCCACAGCAAACAAGCGCACTGGCAGATGGTTGCGGACGCTAATCTTTCGAATTCGCATCATAGGCCCCCCACGCAATTCCAGGATCTTCGGACAGGTATGAACCACCAACCCGCTGAAAGTGTAGCATTCGACTCACGCGGCTTCAACTTCTTGCCGCAACGACCGAGTTGGCACTCGTTCGATTCCGGCAATGGCACAGAAGCAGGCCCATAGTGAGGCAGAGTACGCGCTAGAGGCTGGACGATCTGTGATCCCGGGGAAATCTGAACCCAGTCAATCGAGGATAATCAGCCTTACACCCACACGCGGCGACCGGAGGGCCGTGGGTCAGTAGAGCAATATGGAGAATGCTACCTGCCCCCATTGGGGGCCTGCCCAACCACAACCACCCGGTCGGCGCATGCTCGTTTGACGATGGCCACAAAGAGGGCACCCCTGGATTCCCGTATCCCGCCCTCGTGGACGGCTCGCTTCACGAGGCTCAGGGCCGCGAGGCGCTGGGGCGGCCGGCAGGCTGGTTGACGGGGGCTAGTCCCGCACCTGGGCGTCGTGCATGCTGCAGTCGCCGAGGGACGCGGCGGACAGGTACTTAGAGAACGCCCATCCCTCCCTGGGGCTCGTCAAGTGGTACCAACCGAAGCCAGCCTGCACTCCCGTGGTCGGCGAACTGCTCCTCGGTTCCGTGAGAACGAAGCGATCGACGCTGATGATGGTATCGTCGTTGAGCAGGGTTAGGGCCTCGCTCTCCACCGCCGGCGAGGCGCGCACGTTCAACCCGGCGCCGCCGGCGCAGACCCGCATATCGCCGGGCAGTACTGTCAGTTGGTACGTGATGTTCTGGGTGCCGAACCAGAACTTCCACTCGCCTTCGGGCGTCTTTCCCAGAAACTCTATAGCGCCGCCGCCCGGATAACTGCTGATGCCGAAGGCCGCTGTCCCATACTGGGGAGTGCCCAGAGAATAAGGGTTGGGAATGATGCAGACCGGTGTTTCGGGAGATGGCGTGCAGGCGGCATCGACGACGCCGCCGATCATGGCCTTCGCCGCCGCCGCCGCCAAATCGGCTTCCGATGCTGCCGGCGTTGCGGTCGGCGATGCGGTCGGCGATACGGTCGGACGCCCCGCCGCTGGACTGCCTGTCGGTGCAGCGGCACTAGTGCCGGTGGGTACAGGCGACGCCGTGCCGGCGTCTTCGTCCACTGCTCCAGCGCATGAGGCGAAGGCCAGGACGAGCGCTGCCAGGCCCAAGGCTATCCCCGCCGGCAGGGCGACCAATGCAGGTCTGCACACGGTACCAGCCATGTCAATCAGGCCGAGGGATGGACAGCGACCACCGGCTCCGAATCTGGGTGCTGGTGGCAGCGGAGGGATTCGAACCCACGACCAAGGGCTTATGAGTCCCCTGCTCTACCACTGAGCTACGCTGCCAGTCCCCTCCCGCCGCGGCGGGCACGCTGCCGTCTCGCCAGAGCGATTATATCAGGGACAGCGAAGGCACTTCAAGGCTGGTTGGGGTTGTCGGCGGCAGGGCCCATGTACAGGTCGTCGTAGTAGACGTCGGCCCTGGTGTCGGTCTCAGTAGTCGCCCTATCGTCGTAGCGGACTTCGAACAGGAGGCGGATCTTGGAGAAGCCTTCCGGGACAGCGCCCCAAAGCTGCTGGAAATCTTCCTTGATGTTGCGCTCAAAGTATACCCACTCGCCCGTAAGGGGCTCCTCCTTGCTGAGAAAGATGAACTTGGCGTTGGTAATGACGAAGGGCTCCTGGTTGATGCCGGCCAGAAGATTGCGGGTCTGGTAGTTGGGGTAGTTGGTGGGATAGTTGGTGGGCGCCCAGATGATGACAACAAATTGAAGGTACTGCTTCTGCGTCCCTTTGGTCCAGTTCTCCACCCGATAGTAGCCTGATATCAGCTCGGGAAACTCCTGGGGACCGACCTCCTGGACCAGATAGTACACCTTGGCCTTCTCGGTGTCCCCCGCCTCCGGCGGCAGCATCTCGAGGTGAGCGCTCGATTGCCCAGAGTGGGCGTAGTCCTGGCTCACCTCATAGTCGGGCGGCTTGAGGGAGAACCAGTAGCTGCGGCCGTCCTCGAAGCCGGGGTTACCGAACAGGTTAGCGGTGCCCGCTGGCGGCGAGTAGGCGCCCGGAGTGACGGTGGGGCGCGGCTCCAGGGTGGGGACAGGCGTGCCCGTCGATGGCGGGAGGGTGCTGGTCAGGCCCGGCGTGCCCGGCTGTTGCGACTCCCCGCCGCCGCAGGCCGCGGCCAGGACGAGGAGGGCGAGCACGAGGGAGCAGAGGGCCAACGGGCCCAGTTGTCTGGTTCTGCCTAGCACGGTGCCTCCTTGGCAGAAGAGCGTAACATTGTCGAGTCTGTATCTTATGCCTCCTCTAGCCCCAATGTAAAGAGCCACCGCTTCGGTTGAGGGGGCCGAGACCGCCGCGATACAATGGAATGACGATGGAGAGCACCAGCGCCGATTCGCTACAGGCCCAGCTAAAGGCTCTGCCCAATCGCGCGGGCGTCTATATCATGCGCAACGGGGCGGGCGACGTCATCTATGTGGGCAAGGCGGCCAACCTACGCAGCCGCGTCCGCTCTTACTTCGGCTCCCCCCACAGCTTCGAGCCCAAGACTCGCCGCCTGGTGGAGCAGATCGCCGACTTCGAGTTCATCGTCACCGACTCTGCCCAGGAGGCCCTCATTCTGGAGGCAACCCTGGTCAAGCGCCACCAGCCGTTCTTCAACGTGCGCCTCAAGGACGACAAGCACTACCCCTACTTGAAGATCGACCTCGCTGACCCCTGGCCGCGGGTGGAGATCACCCGTCGCGCCCAGCTCGATGGGGGCAGCCGCTACTTTGGGCCGTACGCCAGCGCCAGCTCTGTGCGCCGGACGCTGGACCTGGTAAAGAAGCTCTTCCCCTGGCGCTCCTGCACCAAGGCCATCACTGGCAGCGACCCCCGACCCTGCCTCGACTACTACATCCATCGCTGCATCGCCCCCTGCTCCGGGTATTGCAGCAAGGAGGAGTACGACAACGTGATCCGCCAGGTGATCCTCTTCCTGGAGGGACGAGGCGACGAGGTGGTCAAGGAGCTGCGCCAGAAGATGGCGGAGGCAGCGGAGGGGTGGGAGTTCGAGCGGGCGGCTGTCCTGCGCGACCAGATCCGGGCCGTGGAGCAGGTCAGCGAACGCCAGGCCATGGCCACCACCGACTTCATTGACACGGACGTGTTTGGACTGGCGCGGGAGGACAATCAGGCCTGCGTGCAGGTGTTCTTCATCCGAGCCGGCAAGGTGATCGGCCGCGACACCTTCACCCTGGAGGGGGTGAGCGACGAGCCGGGAGAGCAGGTGATGGCCAGCTTCCTCAAGCAGTTCTACCAGTCGGCCACCTACGTGCCCCAGCGCATCCTCCTGCCCTGCCGGGTCAGCGAGGCCCCCCTCATCCAGGCCTGGCTCTCCCAGATGCGGGGGCGCAAGACGGCGCTGGTGGCGCCGCAGCGAGGGGAGAAGCGGCGCCTGGTAGCCATGGCCGAGGAGAACGCGCACGAGGCCCTTCGGATGATGCGGGCCAAGTGGCTGGCCGATACAGGCAAAACGCGGGCGGCCCTGGAGGAGCTTCAGGAGGAGCTGAACCTGCCTGCCCTGCCCCAGCGCATCGAGTGCTACGACATCTCTAACATCATGGGCACTTCGGCGGTGGGGAGCATGGTAGTGTTCCTGGAGGGACGGCCCCGCCCGCCGGAGTACCGCCGCTTCCGCATCAAGACGGTGGCTGGGGCCAACGACTACGCCATGCTCCAGGAGGTGCTGCGGCGTCGGTTCAAGCGAGCCCCCAAGGCCCCCGCTCGTCCTGAGCCTGTCGAAGGACGAGGGGAAGACGACGCGGCTCGTGGTTCGACAAGCTCACCACGAGCGGACGAAGGAGCGGTAGAATACGATGAATCCTTCGGCAACCTGCCTGACCTGGTGATAGTTGACGGCGGCAAGGGTCAGCTCAACGCCGCCCTGGACGTGATGCGCGACCTGGGGGTGGGCCACATACCGGCCGCCGGGCTGGCCAAGCAGCAGGAGGAGCTGTACGTGCAGGACATGGCGGAGCCAATAGTGCTGCCGCGCACGTCGCAGGCTCTGTACCTGGTGCAGCGCATCCGGGACGAGGCGCATCGCTTCGCCATCACCTACCATCGCAGCGTCCGCCAGAAGAGGAGCGTCCAGTCGGCCCTGGATGCCATCCCCGGCATCGGGCCGAAGCGCAAGCGGGCGCTGCTGCGCAAGTTCGGCTCGGTGCAGCGCCTCCGGGAGGCGACGCCGGACGACATCGCCGCCACGCCGGGCTTCACGCGGGCCCTGGCGGAGAAGGTGCGAGAGGGGATTTAGGCCGACGCGAAGCTAGCGCCACATCTTCTCATGCGGGAACGCTCGGGTTGGCCCCTTGTCGGGGTGGTTGAAGCACCTTACATCGCGGCTCCCGTAGGCAGCATCAATCTGCGCCGCGATTTCGCGAACGACACGTTCAATATCGTCAGGAGTGACGTCAGGGTTCCTCATGTTCCGGACGAACTGGAGGTTGGGATCGAGGCAGTTGGGGAGAGGCTCGCCCAGCATGCGGTACTCAGTGGGCTCGGGCCAACCGTCGCCCAAGTTGTGCAGGGCGGAACGGGCGGTGCCTTTCATGTTCAGCATGACGCTGAAAGGGCGAAGCAGGCCCTGAGTGCGGTACAGGTCTGTCGCGAACCCCAGGAACTGCCAGAAGCGCCCAACGATCTCTACGAGTGGAAAGTGCATCTGCCCCTGGTACCGCTGGGCTCGGCTCAAGCCCATCTCCGCAAACCCGTTCCGGGCGACGAACAAATATCGGTCCCAAAAGGGGCCGTCGGGAACTCTACGCTCCTCAAAGAGAAGGACGCCATCGAACACCGGTCTCTTGGCACCGATCGGAAGAAGCAAGCCCGCCGGTGGATACAGCCGAAGCCCTGGCTGTAGCCACTGCCACAGCTCGTCACCAAAGATGTCGAACGCGTCGCGGACCAGCGTGTCCGGGCATGATACAAACGTCACGAAGGACAGGGCAGGCGTGCGAACAGAACCTCCGTCGGTCATGTACAGGCGCTTGGACAGGGAGTTCTCCGCGAAATTTGAGGCCGTCACATCCAAGTAGTTTCTGCTGGCGAGATACTCCTTGGTCTCGGAGCGCAATCTGCCGCTCCTCTCGAACATCTCCCTCACCTCGTATTCCTCCGCCGGCAGCGACTGATACTGCTGCCTCTTGAAGTATCGGCGGTAGTAGCGGTTGTCTCCCGGAACTGTCACCATGTGAGGACCCCGAGGACTCACAGATGTGTTTATCACCACCACGCAGTTGTCAGCATCGCCCGGGAGGGGCACCACTTGAATCACCACCGGTGGCCGCTGCACCACATTGGAGATCAATATCTGCTCTATCCATTCCTCTACCTTCTGCTGGCCTATCATTCTCGCCGTCCCACAGGGAGGATGTACGGGCTTCCCTTGTTCCTCCGCCACGCCGATCACAACGTAGCCCCCGGACGAGTTCGCCATCGCGGAGACATCTTTCGCCAGCTCCTTTTTGTCCCTGTCGGCACCTTCAACACGAGCCTTGTAGTCGAGGATGGGACTCTCCGGTTCACCGGTGGAGGTAAGGCTCTCAATATCTTCGTAGGTCAGCGCGGTTACAGGCTTCGAGAAGAACATTATGGCTCATTCCCTCGCAGGCGCCAGGGTGACAGTGCCGACGGACCAGCTGTCCATCTGCGGTGCAGCTGTCTCTTCGTCGGCTGTGCCCTCCCCCGTCTCGCCCTATCTTACCGCAAACGCGACCACAAAGGTGACGGTCGCTACCAGCAGGGGACAAGCTCGGCCGTTTGACGCTCGTCGTCTCGCTCCTCATACTATGCCTGGCCACAAGCACCCGTTCACTGCCGGCCCCCTGGGAAGCCAATGCCAGCGAATACGAGCCCGCACCACGCGGCCGCAGCCCTCGCCGCGCTCCTGGCCCTGGCCGCCGTCATCGTCGCCTGCGGTGGCGGCGGGGGAAGCCAGGCCACGCCGACGGTTGCCCCCACCCAGACCGCCAGCCCCACCCCGACTGCCACCCCTCAGCCGGCGACGACGGCTGTTCAGGGGGAGTACTGGTCGCGCGCCCGGCAGGTCATCAGGCGGCTCGTGCCGGAGGCGTCCAGGCTCGAGCTGGGGCTGTTCGGCCTCAGCGACCCCGAACGGCCGGCAGTGGACATGATAGTTTTCGCCCGCCTTCCGGGGGGACTGGAGCCCAGGCTGCATATCATCCTGGGGTCGAACGAACGCGCCCAATCGCTGGGCAGGTATCACGGAGATTTCGAGCTGTACAAGGTGGAGGCCGTCACCTGGGCCAAGCTGGTCGGGGGCGAGCTGCCACTGTGGGCGGGCAGCCCGGACGAGGACGGCTTGAAAGCGTACCTGGACTTCTATCTGTCGGGGGAGCCGCCGCTGGCCAACCAGCACTTCTGGAACGCCTTCTCCTACGCAGAAGGGCGCATCAGCGGGGCCCTGGACGGCGATATCTCTCAGCTACGGATCGACTTCGACGACGGCTGGAACCCGCGGGGTCAGGTCGCGGGCGGGATCGCCTTCCGAGCCGCGAATCAGGGAAAGCAGGCGTACGTGGGCGTCCTGTACAGCGAGGGGGACGGCGGCCTGGACTTCGCCAGCCTGGCGACCACCCTTGGAGGCGACTTCCGGCAGAGGTTTGCCCTGCCGGACATTGCTCTGGAGGAGAGCCAGAGCCGGGAGTGGGGCTACGCCAACCACATCTGGTACGGGGAGTTGGAGACGGGGCAGTAGCGTCGCCCAGGTGAGAGTAACACGCCCCTGCCTACCGGCAGGCAGGCCTCCCTACTGGAGCGACTTTATGTAGTGGGAAACCGCTACCCCTCCCCGCTCACCGCCAGCGTCGCTCCCAGCAGCTCCGCCAGCGTCTTGGCATTATACACAGCGTAGGCGTAGGCGTCGTTGTTGAAGTAGATGTAGAAATCGCTCACGTCCGCGGCCAGGCGGTTCAGGCGCTGCGCCCAGTCCTCCAGCACCTCGGGGGTATAGTTGCTGGCGTACATGGCCCCGCTGCCGTGAAAGCGCATGTAGGCGAAGGAGGCTGTCGCCACCAGGGGGCACTCCACGTCCGGCATGTCGAAGGCGCAGAAGCCGGCGTTGTGGCGGTGGAGCAGGTCGAACACGTCCTTGTGGAACCAGGACTCGTGGCGGAACTCGAAGACGTGCTGCAAGCGGCGGGGCAGGATGTTCAGGAAGAGGGCCAGCCTCGCCTCGTTCTCGGCCGTGCGGTGGAAGCTGGGCGGTAGCTGATAGAGGATGGGGCCCAGGCGGTCGTCCAGCAGGCAGGCGCCATCGAGGAAGCGGCGGACGGGCTCGCCGCTGTCCTTGAGGCGCTTGATGTGGGTGATGAAACGATTGGCCTTGACGGCGAAACGAAAGCCGTCGGGCACGGAGCGCCGCCAGAGATGCCAGGCGCTGGTGGTGGGCTGGCGATAGAAGCTGTTGTTGATCTCTACCGTAGGGAAGTGCTGGACATAGTGAGCCAGCCACCTAGAGGTTGGCAGATCCTCCAGATAGAAAGGCCCCTGCCAGTGGGCATAGTGCCAGCCGGAGGTGCCGATCCAAAAGCGAGCGCCCACGATCTCTCCCCGCCCCGCCGCTGCCTTCTCGTCCCAGGCGGGCCTGCCTGCCGGCATCAGCCTGAGGCTGATCCGCCTCTGGCGGAGGCAGGCTCTTGCTGATTATACCAAGAACTGCCTCGCTATCGGAGTCGCCGAATGGTATACTTCGGTTAGGAAATCACCCCCTGGGGGGTGCCCCCATGGCCAAAGTCGCCCACAGTCTGCTGGAAAGAGCCAAAGGCCAACTCCTGGCGGAGCTCGGCCAAGACGTGCGTGACGAACGAGTGCTGGCCGCCGTGGCCAGCGTGCCCCGCGAGAAGTTCGTGCCTGCCGAGCTGCGGCCTTTCGCCTACGAGAACCGCCCCCTGCCCATCGGCCACGGCCAGACCATCTCTCAGCCCCTGATCGTGGCCATGATGACCGAGGCCCTCGACCTGAAGGGCGGTGAGAAAGTCCTCGAGCTGGGGACGGGCTCCGGCTATCAGGCGGCGATCCTGGCCGAGCTGGCGGGGCAGGTGATAACCGTCGAGCGCATCGATCCCCTAGCCGAGCGGGCGGCGGCCATCCTGGACGAGCTGGGATACGAGAATGTACGCGTGTGCGTGTGCGGCGATGTGCTGGGCTGGCCCGAGGAGGCACCCTACGACGGCATCGTGGTCACGGCCGGGGCGCCCCAGGTGCCACCCGCTCTCCTGGAGCAGCTAGCACCTGGGGGACGCCTGGTGATTCCAGTAGGTGCGCGCGATGTGCAGGAACTGCTGCTGGTCACCAAGAGTCCGCTGGGCCTGACGACCAAGCGTCTGGGGCCGTGCCGCTTCGTGCCCTTGGTGGGGCCAGGCGCCTGGTCCAGCGCCGACCTCGGCTTTGCCGAGGGTTAGATTCGAAGTCTCCCGTTAGTCCATCGATATCACCCAGGTTTAGTAGTTTTTCAAGACCTTTTCTCAATTTCCTCCCAGGATCAAGTTAACTTAGGAGAACCCTAAACGTTTTATATTGGTGAAAAACTCGTTGGGGATTGCCATAAGAATTTCTGTCGCGCCGCCTAGACGGGCGAGGGTCGAGTTTTAATAGAATAATGCGATCCTGATCGACAGGGAGTAAAGACGGCCGGAGGTGAGCAATGCAGGACCGTCTGAGTGAGTTCTTGGACTTTCTGTCAGCCGAGAAGGGAGCGTCCGGCAACACCGTCGCAGCCTATCGCAACGACGTGCAACAGTTGGCTGACTACCTCAGGTCGCGGGGTGACGGAAGCCACCTGGACAAAGTGGACCGAGTGCTGATCCAGGACTTCATCATCGACCTGAAGCAGCGCAAGTATGCCGAGACCACCGTCGCCCGCAAGGTGGCAGCTATCCGTTCCTTTTTCGGCTTTCTGGCCGCCGAGGGGGTGATAGCTGGCAACCCTACCGACGGCCTGGCTTCGCCGCGAGTGGGCAAGATGCTCCCCAAGGCCATCACGCCGAACGAGGTGGACGAACTGCTGGAGCAACCCTGCAAGCGAACCACCCCCGAGGCCAAGCGCGACCGGGCGATGCTGGAGCTGGCGTACGCCACCGGCATGCGGGTTACGGAGCTGGTGTCGCTGGACCTGGTGAACATCAGCGCGGACGGACGGAATCCGGCCGTGCGTTGCCTGGGCAAAGGAGCCAAGGAACGGATCATCCCCTTCCACGAGCAGGCGGCGGAAGCCCTACAGGAATACTTGGAGGAGGCGCGGCCACTCCTGGTTCGCAACAAGAACGAGAAGGCCGTGTTTGTGAACCGTCGCGGCGAGCGGCTGACGCGGCAGGGCTTCTGGCTCATCCTTAAGGCCTATGCCAAGGCGGCCAACCTTCGCAACGACGTGACGCCGCACACTCTGCGCCACAGCTTCGCCACCCACATGCTGCGAGGTGGTATGCCCCTGCGTCACGTGCAGGAGATGCTGGGCCACGCCAACATATCCACGACGCAGGTCTACACTCACCTGACAACGGAGCACGTGCGCCAGGTGTACGAGAAGGCACACCCCCGCGCGTAGTGGCTGTAAACGCGACCAAAAGTGTAGGATGGGGAGGTGAGGATACAACTCACCTCCCTTCTTCTTTGGCTGGCCGTCGCCGCCCTGGCCTGTAACCAGGGAGCAAGCCAGAAGACGCCGACGCCGCCTCCTTTTTCCTCCCCCACCGCTCTGCCTTCACCGACGCCGCCTCCTTCTTCCTCCCCCACCGCTCTGCCTTCGCCGACGCCGCTCGTGCCCGGGCAGAGCGGGCCCCTGGACCGCGACCTGCTGGCTCTGGCGGTCCGTCTGGGTCGCGCACCCGGCCCCTTGTCGCCTGTTGCCAGGGAGGAGCCGCCAGCGTATCAGGAGGGCGACAGGCGGGAGTTCGCCATCCTGGATGCCTTCACCCCCTCCATGAGCAGCGTGACCGCCACGCTCCGCCTGATCACCCCCCATGCCTACTTCTACTTCGAGGACGGCCTCGATGTCACCCAGGAGGAAGTCGAAAAGGCGGGGCGAGACTTCGAGGAGGTCGTCTACCCCACGGTCAGCCGCTACTTCGGGCAGGAGTGGACACCGGGGGTGGACAGCGACCCCCGCATCACCCTTCTCCACGCCAGACTGCGTGGCCTGGGCGGATACTTCAGCGAGAGCGACGAATACCCCAAGGCGGCCAGCCCTGACAGCAACGAGCGGGAGATGGTCTACCTGAACATCGAGGGCGCCAAGCCCGGCTCCGACGGCTACAAGGGCCTGGTGGCCCACGAGCTCCAGCACCTGGTGCACTGGAACGCCGACCCGAGCGAGGAGACGTGGGTGAACGAGGGCCTATCGGAGGTGGCGAGCGAGCTGGCGGCCGGCGGGCAAGGCTCCGTGGCGGCCACCGCCCCGCCGGACACCCAGCTCAACGCCTGGGAGGCCCTGGGCAGCGGCAACAACCTGCCCCACTACCTCACCTCTCGCCTGTTCTTCCGCTACCTGCTGGAGCACTACGGCGGTTTCGAGGGAGCCCGCCGCCTGGCGGAGGAGCCGGGCGACAGCATCGAGGGGATCGACAGCTACCTGGCGCGCTTCGGCGTCAGTTTCCAGGATGTCTTCGCCGACTGGGTGGTCGCCACCTACCTGGACGACCCAGCCGGCGGGCCCTACAGTTACGCCAACGCCGACATCAAGGCCGACCCGTCACTCATCCTTACGGACTACGGCGAGGGGGAGGCCAGCGTCCATCAGTTCGCGGCCGACTACATCGAGGTGGAGCTGCCCCAGGGCGACGCCGTCTTCTCCTTCGACGGCAGCGAGGCGGTCAAGGCCATCCCCAACGAGCCCCACAGCGGCAGCGGCCAGTGGTGGTCGGGCCGGGGCGATTCCATCGATAGCACCCTGACCGGCGAGTTCGACCTGACGGGCCTGAGCAGGGCGACGCTGCGCTTCTGGACCTGGTACGATCTGGAAGAGCACTGGGACCACGCCTACGTGATGGCCTCCGGCGACGGCGGCGCCACCTGGCAGGTCCTGCCCGGCCGCCAGACGACGGAGGAGAACCCCCTGGGCCTGGCCTACGGCCCCGCCTACACCGGCAGGAGCGGCGGAGGGGACAGCCCGGCGTGGGTGGAGGAGAGCATCGACCTGAGCGCGTTCGCGGGGGAGAAGGTACTCCTGCGCTTCGAGTACATCACCGACGGTGCGGTCAACCTGGACGGCTGGGCCGTGGACGACATCGCCGTGCCCGAGCTGGGGTTCCGGGACGACGGCGAGAGCGACGGGTTGTGGCAGGCGCAGGGCTTCCAGCGCCTGAGCGGGCCTCTGCCGCAGCGGTTCGTCGTGCAGGTCATCGAGATGGGCGATACCACCAGTGTGCGGACGGTGCCCCTGGACGAGGGCAACCGGGGGGAGATAGGCCTTTCGGGCTTCGGCGCTACCCTCAGGAAGGCAGTGGTCGTCATCGCGGGCGCCACGGATGGGACGCGGCAGGCGGCGGGGTACGGGTATTCGCTGGGGCGGCCCTAGCGCCGCCCGGCCTGCCTGGATCGAAGGTCGGCCGACCTGGCGGCCCCGTCAGGCTTGCCTCTGGTTGGGCGCCCAGGTATCATGAATTGCGCTATGATCATCTCGGTTATCGGCGGGGAGGATCCTTCGATGGAGGCAGAGCGTCTGGCCGAAGAAGTCGGGCGGGAGCTGGCCAGGCGCGGCTGCACGGTCCTGTGCGGCGGCGGCGACGGTGTGATGGAGGCCGTCTGTCGAGGCGCTCGCGCCGAGGGCGGCCACACCATCGGCATCCTGCCCGGCCACAACGCCCACGAGTCCCCACCCAATGATTATGTAGAGTTCGTCATCTACAGCGGCCTGGGCTTCGCTCGCAACTCGATGATTGCCCTGTCGGGCCAGGCGGTGATCGCCATCGACGGGGCCTACGGCACCCTGACCGAGATCGCCTACGCCCTCATCCACGAGGTGCCCATCGTGGGGCTGAACACCTGGGAGTTCTCGTATCCGGGGCACGACGCCGAGCGGTTGATCCGGGCCGAGAACGCCGTGGACGCGGTGGAGAAGGCGATAGCGGCGGCGCAGAGGCGGTCCGGCCGCTAGTATGAGCCTGCCTCCTGGCAGGCAGGGAGCAGCCTTGTGGAGATCGATAGCATCCTGGCCCTCGAAATTCTGAGAGCAGGCACGAACCAAGTGAGGTGCGGATAACCAGATCGAACCGTTGTGCGTTGTAACGATGTTGACGAGATGGAGTCTCATATAATAGCATTCGCCGCAGCGCACAGGCTTTGGGGTCAACATGCTTAACCTGACCGAGATTATACACGTAGCTGCACGCGAGATTCTGGATTCGTGCGGCAACCCGACTGTCGAGGTGGAGGTCGGTCTCGCCGATGGAACGACAGGCGAGGCAGCGGTTCCAGCAGGCCGCAGCACCGGTGTCTACGAGGCACTCGATCTTCGCGACGGCGACCCCGGTCGCTACGGCGGCAAGGGGGTGCTCAAGGCTGTAGACAACGTAGCGCGGGAGATAGCGCCCGTCGTCGTTGGGATGTCCTGCCTGGACCAGGCGGCCATCGACGAGGCGATGATCAAGCTGGATGGCACGGCCAACAAGGGACGGCTGGGGGCCAACGCGATCCTGGGGGTGTCGCTGGCGGTGGCCCATGCCGCCGCCAGCTACCTGAACCTGCCCCTCTATCGATATCTGGGTGGGCCTACTGCGTGCATGCTCCCGACACCGTTCTTCAACATTAGTAATGGAGGTCGTCACGCTCGGGGTTCGGTCGACATCCAAGAGTTCATGGTGGTGCCGGTAGGGGCGAAGACGTTCCGCGAGGCTCTTAGGTGCGGCAGCGAGGTCTATCACGCCCTAGGAAAGGTGCTGGAAGACGAGAACTTGCCCACGACATTGGCCCACGAAGGTGGCTTTGCGCCTCCCCTCGAGAACAACGAACATGCAATCGGCCTGCTGCTCCGCGCCATCAAGCTGGCGGGTTATCGGGCCGGCGAAGACGTGGCGATAGCAATCGACGCGGCCGCCAGCGAGCTTGTGGCGAACGGTCATTACGTCTTGTCGCGAGAGGGGAGGCCGCCCATGGACGCCGACGAGATGGTGGCCTTCTGGCAGGACTGGTGCGGGCGCTACCCGATCGTCAGCATCGAGGACGGGATGGCCGAGGACGACTGGACGGGCTGGTGGAAGCTGACGGCGGAGCTGGGGCGGAAGGTGCA
>CAYGYF010000029.1:0-14065 GCA_964354065.1 uncultured Dehalococcoidia bacterium
TGACCTGATGGATGGACTCCGGCGTAAGCGACAAGAAATCCCAGAACATGTCCGGATCCTTGAGGTTAGTGGCCGGGTTCCGCTTCTGGGTGTGGATGAAATCGGGGAACTTCAGTGGATCCCTGATGAAGAAGACCGGCGTGTTGTTCCCGACGAAATCGTAGTTCCCCTCCTCCGTGTAGAACTTAACTGCGAACCCGCGAGGGTCGCGCTCGGCGTCGGCCGAGCCCCTCTCGCCGCCCACGGTGGAGAAGCGCGCGAAGAGCTCGGTACGCTTGCCCACCTCGGACAAGAACTTGGCCTTGGTGTACCGGGTTACGTCGTGGGTGACCTCGAAGTAGCCATGAGCGCCCGCCCCCTTGGCGTGCACCACACGCTCGGGGATGCGTTCGCGGTCGAAGTGGGCCAGCTTGTCGACCAAGTGGATGTCCTGCAGCAGGGCGGGTCCGGGGCTGCCCGCGGTCATCGTGTTCTGGTCGTCGTCGACCGGCGCGCCAAAGCTGGTGGTCAGGATATTCTTGTTGTCTGTCATTGTTCGTCTGCCTCCTTGGTTTTCTTTTGCTAGCCGCTCGCTATTTCGATGGCTCGTCCCCTTGGCAGCTCGGGCACACCCCCGAGAACTCCAGGCGGTGGCGAACGTTGGCGTAGCCCCGTTCGGCTGCCACCAGTTCTGCGGTCGTCTCCAGGTCGATCTCCAGGTCCTCGATGCGCCCGCAGGCGGTGCAGATCAGGTGGGGATGAGGCTCAGGGTTGCGGCCGTCATAGCGACTACCGCCGCTCGACGGCAGCACCAGCACCTCGTCCATCTCCTTCAGGCGCTCCAGGGTGTTGTAGACGGTCGCCAGGCTGGTGGTGGGGAAGTCCTTCTGCACCTGGTGGTAGATCTGCTCCACGCTGGGGTGCTGGTCGCTCTCGCTTACGATGCCGATGATGGCCAGCCTCTGGGGCGTGATACGATACCCAGCAGCCTTCAGCTTGCCCACCAGCAGGTTTACTCTAGGCGAGGGGTCTTTATTTTGAATCATTCCTTCTGAATATCTATTCTACACGATATCTTGGCAGTGTCAAGATACCTTGCGGTCTATGGCGGGGAGATTTCTCGCATTCGGTTCACAGACCCGTGGAGCCGTGCCCCCCCGCGCCGCGCCCTGTCTCCGACAGCGCCTCCACCTCCACCACCGGGAGGTCGGCCCGGTGGGCGATCACCAGTTGGGCGATGCGCTCCCCGTCGCGCACGCTGTACGACTCCAGCGCGCCGAACAAATACATGGTGACCAGCACCTCTCCCCGGTAGTCACTATCGATGGTGCCGAAGGTGGCCCCCACGCCCTTCGCCGACAGGCCGGAGCGCGGCCGCACCTGGGCGTCGTAGCCCGCCGGCACCTCGATGGCGATCCCGGTGGGCACCAGCACGGGGTCTCGCCTCAGCTCGATGGTGCCGCCCTGCTCGATGCAGGCGAACAGGTCGAGGCCGGTGGAGCCGGGGGTGGCCCGTTGGGGCAGCCTCGCTCCCGGCCGCAGTCGCCTCACCCTCAGGGTTGGCCTCTTGTCGTCCACGGTCGTCCAGCTAGACATGGTTCGACAGACTCACCATGAGCGGAGATACATACAGCAGGCAAGCCTGCCTGCCGGCAGGCTCTGGTATACTGCATACCAAATTGTAGGTCAGGCCAGCCGCCCGGTCAAAGACAGGAGGGGGACGCATGAAAGCGGTGCGCATGCACGAGTCGGGCGGAGTGGACAAGCTGATCTACAGCGGCCAGCTCCGCGCCGTGGTCGACCGCGTCTACCCCCTGAGCGAGGCCCAGGCCGCTGTCCGCCAGCTCGCCGGCCGCGACGTCTTCGGCAAGATCGTGGTGGTGCCGTAGCCCCCGCCTTCCCGCTCCCCCTGCCCCTGTGCTATCCTGGTGTAGGTACTGCTGACACTATGACCAACGCTCCTCACAGGCCACCGGGTATGGTGGTCGACCTGCACGTCCACACCTCCATCGGCTCCCTGGACAGCGGCATCACCCCGCCCCGCCTGCTGGAGGCGGCCTACGAGGTCGGCCTCGACGGCCTCGCCATCACCGAGCACTCCACCCCCTGGTCCGCCGAGCAGGTCGAGCGCTTCCGCCAGGCCAGCGGCCTCTTCGTCTGCGGCGGCCGCGAGTGGTCCACCGACGTGGGCCACATAATCGCCCTCGGTATTAACCACGCCGAGGGGGAGATCAGCCAAGCCGAAGAGCTGCGCCGCCTGGTGCTGGCCGAGGGAGGCTTCATGATCCTCACCCACCCCTTCCGCTTCTTCCCCGGCCCGTCCAACTTCCTCTTCGGCCGCGAGTACAACCCGTCGTCCCTCACAGCCGAGGAGTTGGCCCGCCACCCCGTCTTCGAGCTGGTGGACGAGATCGAGGTGCTGAACTACGGCTGCACCGACCGTGAGAACCAGGTGGCTCAGGAGGTGGCGCGAGCCCTGGGCAAGCCCGGCGTCGGCGGCAGCGACGCCCACAGCTACACGGAGGTGGGCCGCTGCGTCACCATCTTCGAGCGGACGGTGGAGAGTGAGGAGGAGCTGGTCGCCGAGCTGCGGGCCGGCCGCTACTGCGTCGCCCAGCGCCGCCCCAACGGGGACTACGTGCTGCCTGGCTAGCCCCGCCTAGACGCCGGCCGCCGCCACTATTAACCGTATCCCCACCGTGAGCAGGGCGAAGGCTAGCAGACGCACGATGGCTTTCTCCGGCAGGCGCTGGGACAGCCGGGCCCCCACCTGCGCGCCGGCCACCGCTCCGACTGCCAGGGGGATGACCTTCGGCCAGTCGTTGGCCAGGGTGCCATCGGCCGCGTGCACCAGCGTCGCCGTGAGGGCGGTGAAGACGAGGATGAAGTGAGAGGTGGCCACGGCGATGTGAGCGGGGAAGCCTAGCAGCGCCACCATGACCGGCACGTGGATGATGCCGCCGCCCAGGCCCAGGAAGCTGGCCACCAACCCGACAACGAAACTGATGATGACGCCCGTCTGCCAGTTGAAGGCGTAGCTATAGCGGGTGCCCTCGGCGTCGGCGAGGCTGCGGTAGGTATTAGCCCGCGGCCGCCACCCTCTAGCGCCCTCGCTCAGGGTAGGCCGCAGGGCGATGTAGGAGGAGACGGAGATGAGGACGACGCCGAACAGGATGTCGAAGGTTCTGCGGGGCACGATATGCGTGGCCAGGGCCCCGGCGACGGCGCCGGGGACGGTGGCCAAGGCGAAGGCCACGCCGGTGCGATAGTCAATGCGGCGGAGCCTGGCGTAAGCTGCCGAGCCAGAGGCGGCGTTGACCATCACCACCGCCAGGGAGATGGCGGTCACGACGGCCGGCGTCTCGTCGGGATAGATCAAGAGGAGGGCAGGAATTATCACGAAGCCGCCGCCCGCCCCGATGATCGTCCCGTACGTCCCGGCAACGAGGCCGAGAGTCAGCAGGAGGGCGGCGGTCTGAGGGCTCACGGTTCGGGCGTCATCTTATTCAGGCTGCCCTGCCGATAGCCCGCCAGGTCCAGTGCGACGTAGCGATAGCCCAGCTCCTCCAGCCTGTCCACCACCGCCTGGCGGTTGCCGTCCGCCATCAGCACCGCCATCCCTGCCTCGTCCGTCTCGATGCGGGCGACGCTGTCATGGTGGCGCACCCGTAGCTGGCGCAGGCCCAGCGAGCGCAGGAACTCCTCCGCCTGCGCGATGCGCTCCAGGGCCGCTACCGTCACCGCCGTCCCGTAGGGGATGCGCGAGGCCAGGCAGGCCATGGCCGGCTTGTCCCAGGTGGGCAGGCCCCGCTGGCGGGAGAGGGCGCGAATCTCCTCCTTGCCCAGGCCGGCCTCCACCAGCGGGCTGCGCACGCCCTGCTCGCGCGCCGCCTCCTGGCCCGGGCGGAAGTCGCTCAGGTCGTCGGCGTTGCAGCCGTCGGCGACCCAGGCGATCCCCCGCTCGGCGGCAATGTGCCTCAGCTTGCCGTACAGCTCGTCCTTGCAGTGATAGCAGCGCTGGGGCGAGTTGGCCACATAGTCGGGGTCGTCCATCTCCCGCGTTTCGATCAGCAGGTGGGGGATGCCGATCTGGCTGGCCAGCTCCTCGGCCTCCCGCACCTCCGAGGGCGGGACGGAAGGCGAGACGCCGGTAACGGCGAGAGCATTGTCGCCCAGAACGTCGTAGGCCACTGCTGCCAGAAAGGTGCTGTCCACCCCGCCGGAATAGGCCACCAGCAGCGAGTCCATCTCCCGCAGGATCTGCCGCAGCCGCTTCAGTTCCTCGTCCATCCTTGGCTCCATCTTCAGTCGGCGTGCCTCAGCAACTGTCAATGGTAGCACGGACGGGCGCGACGAGCAGCCTTTAGGCCGGTCGCAGCAGCGACCAGGAACACGCGCTGACCGGGATCACGCGGAGATCAAGGGCCTCGGGAGGAGTCAAAGAATGTGTCGGAGAGTACGCTTCAAATCTGCGCTCGAGAACCTCAAGCGTCTCGTTTCGCGCTAGCAGCCGTCGAACTACTGGCAAGCCGGCCGGGTTCGTCGGCGATGCCCGCCAGGCGCTTGGCCAGATCCATCTTCTCGGCCAGATTTGCCTGACGGTAGATAGCGATCCTCTGCGCCTGAGGCGAGCCTGCCCCATGCATGCACTCCACCAGCGCGGAGACCCCGGTGAGATTCTCGATGAGACGAATCACTCGAATCCTGTCCTCTGTGGGGAACTCAGCCGCACCCCGCAGGTACTTCTGCATGTACGGGCCCACAACAGGATGGCGCAGGTCCTTCTCGGAGGGCAGAGTCCCGAGTAGGCCTCCTCCTATGTCGTGGGCTAGGCGGCCTATCTCGTAGATGAAGCGGGTCGTGTTGAGCTTGGTAGTGTTGGCCAGCAGCGGGTCCACGTAGCAAGAGCCAGAGGGCGTCATCTGGCCCTCGCTGGAGCAAGCCAGGGAGCAGTTATGGAGGGTCTCGGTCAGGTGCGTCATTTCGACCAGCTTGTCGCGAATGTGAGAAGCGTCCGCTACCCCGTTGTAGCGAGCAATGAGAGCCGCCGCTCCGATGAGCACGTCGGCCACGCCGACCTTGCACCCTCCGTAGTTTTGGCGGTGATAGGAGGCAAACATCTCCACCAGAGGGCGGGCAAACTCATACTCTCCACACATGAACACCCGCTCCCAGGGCACGAAGACGTCGTCAAACACAATCATCGCCTCGCCGCCCACGAAGCCGAAGCGGGGATTGCCCTGGTCTATCTCCCCTCCCAGCTTCCGCTCGTCGTTGGTCTGCCGCCCGAAGATGAAGGTAAGCCCCGGCGTGTCGGCGGGCACAGCGAAAGAGACGGCGTAGTCCCTGTCTTCCTCTCCTAAGGCAGTAGTGGGCATGACCAGAATCTCGTGGGAGTTGACGCCGCCCGTCTGGTGCAGCTTGGCCCCTCGCACGACGATGCCGTCTTCTCTGCGCTCTACGATGCGAACGTAGAGATCCGGATCCTCCTGCTTGCTGGGAGCGAGGGCGCGGTTGCCCTTGGGGTCAGTCATCGCCCCGTCGACCATCACGTCACTGTCCTGAACGTAGGCCAAGAAGCTGCGCAGACGGCTATGATATTGCGTTTGACGCTCCTCATCAATGAGGTAGGTGATGTTATAGAGGGCATTCAAGCCATCGAAACCGACGCATCTTTGGAAGCAGCTACCGGTCTCCCGCCCTAGAACCCTCATCATCTTCACCTTACGCACCAGGTCGTCAGGGCTTTGGTGGATGTGGGTGAAACGATTTATTCGCCGTCCGCTAAGGTGGGAGGTGGCGGTGGTTAGGTCCTGGTAGCGCGGGTCATGGGCCAGGTCATAGGTCATAGCCGCCGCGTTGACGTGCGGCCTCGTGAGAGGATGGTCCACTACGTCATCGATCTTGCCTCCAAAGGCATAGACGTCGCGCTTTAGCTTGCGTAGGCTTTCCCGATACTCGTTTCCATTCATCATCGCCGCACCTCCCAGCCTGTCCCTGTCTGCAGCCTCCACCTATAGATACTAATATCTTATGGCCGCGAGGCAAACTAGGTCAACGCCCCCGCCTTGATTCAGGGCTGGCCATCTGATAAGGTAGAGACCGTCGTAACCGAGGTGAGAAGTATGACACAAGCAGCCACCCAGCTCGAGCTAGAGGTAGCTGAGCGAAAGATCCTGGGCAAGAAGGTCAAGGTGTTGCGCCGCCAGGGCGTGACCCCTGCCAACATCTACGGCCACGGCATCCCCTCTCTGGCCGTGGAGGTGGATACCCACGACCTGGCCCGAACCATTCGCTTGGCCGGCCGCAACACCATGCTCCAGCTCCATGTGGAGGGCGAGAAGAATCCGCGCCCCGTCTTCGTTCACCACGTCCAGCGCGACTCCATCCGCGACTACCTTCTCCATGTCGACTTCTATCAGGTATCGCTCAAAGAGAAGATCAGGCTGGAGGTCCCCCTGGTCATCGTCGGCGAGGCCCCGGCCGTCGGCGTCTATCACGGTATCCTCCTGCAAAACGTCAACGCCATCACCGTCGAAGGCTTGCCCACCGAGATGCCCCCTCACATCGAGGTGGACGTCTCGGGTCTGGAGGAGATCGACGACGCCATTCACGTCAAGGACCTGCCGGTGAGCCCCGAGATCACCCTCTTGGTCGACCCGGAGATGGTGGTGGCCAAGGTGGCGCCGCCGCGAATCGAGGAGGTCGAGGAGGTGGCGGTGGAAGAGGTCGAGGTGCCCGCGGCCGAAGTAGCCGAGGAAGAGGAAAAGGCGGAGGCAGAGCAGGGAGAACGGGAGGGGTAGGCCGCTTACGCCTACCCACCCAGCCGCCGCCCGAACAGGCCCCGCTGCCCTCGTATGAACTCGGCGGCCGCCAGGGCACGCCGTCCCGCTCGTTGCAGCCGCAGGATCACCAGCAGCCCCTTGCCCGTCTGAACGACCAGTGCCTCTTGTCTTACCTCCGGCGGCAGCATCTGCATCAGCTCGGAGGTGAGCGGCGACACCGTGCCCGGCTCCCCGCTGACCTCCACCGCCTGCGCCTGAGGTGCATCCGCCTCCGGCGGAAGCGGCCAGGCCTCCCAGATCAGCAGCATCTCGCCGTCCAGGGTGGTGAACGCTCCTGGCCAGGGGTTGAACGCCCGCACCCGCCGCCAGATCTCCACCGCCGACAGGCCCCAGTCGATGGCTCCGTCCTCCTTGTGCAGCAGGGGAGCATTGGTGGCCAGGGCGTCGTCCTGGGGCCGGGGCTCTATCTCGCCTGCCAGCCAGCGGGGCAGAACCTCCAGCAGCAGCTCAGCCCCTACCCGCGATAGCTTGTCGCCCAGGCTGCCGCTCGTGTCCCAGGGCGAGATCGGCGCCGCCCGCTGGCCGAGGATGGGCCCTGTGTCCATCCCCGCGTCCAGCAGCATGATCGTCACTCCTGTTCCTTCGTCGCCGGCCAGGATGGCCGCCGTGATGGGCGAGGCGCCGCGATGGCGCGGCAGTAGGGAGGGATGGACGTTCAGCACTCCCTTGGGCGGGACCTCCAGCACCGGCTGCCGCAGGATCTGCCCGAAGGCGCAGACCACGATCACATCTGGCTTCAGGGAGGCCAGTTGCTCCACCGCCTCCGCTGGGCGCAGGCTGGGCGGCTGGAAGACGGCCAGGCCATACTCCCTGGCCGCGATCTTCACGGCCGGCGCCGTCAGCGCCCGGCCCCGACCGGCGGGGCGATCTGGCCGAGTGTACACGCCCACGATGTCGTATCCGCCCTCCACCAGCCCTCGCAGACTGGGGAGGGCGAATTCGGGGCTGCCCATGAACACCAGGCGCATGACCTCGACTCCTGCTTCGCTCTGCGATCGGGGCGGGCAGATTCTAGCACATGGTGCTATACTAGGGAAACGTGAGAGGCTCGCCACACGCTAGAGCGACATCCCGGCCCGCTCTGCCATCCGCAGAGGTGGAGTCTGCAAAACGGACCGCCATCTATCGAGGGCTAGCGGTGGCGGCGGTGCTTCTGCTTTTGCCTCTTCTCTTCCTTGCCTGCGAGGGAGGGGAGGAAGCAGCTCCCTCCGATATCGGCATCCAGATCACCACCGCGACGCCCGCCCCCACTCCGGCCCCCACTCAGACGCGAGAGCCCGAGCCGACGGCTAGCCCCGAGCCTACCCCCGTCCCCAACGTGTGCCTCCCCAACCCCGACCCCGCCCGCCCCAACGTCACGGTGGTGGAGGAGCCTCGCCAGGACGACAGGCTGACCAGCCCGGCCCACGTGCGGGGCTGGGGCGTCGGCATCGGCTTCGAGAATCAGGGGATGCAGGTCGCCATCTACGATAGCACAGGGGCAGTTCTCAAGCAGATAAAAGGTCCTCCTCTGCCCAAAGAGGGGCGGACGCCGCCGCCGGGGATGGAGGCTTCGGAGTTCACCGCCCCCTTCGCCGTAGATGTGCCTTTCTCCATCACCTATCCCCAGCCCGGCTGCGTCTGGGTGTTCGGACTGAGCGCCGCCGACGGCAGTCCCGTCCAGGTGGTTCAGATACCCGTCCTGCTCCAGCCCGAGCCCTCGTAAGGGCGCACCTGCACCGGTATCTCGATGTCTCCTGCCAGCGCTCGAGCGGCGCTGCCCGAGCGCACGGCTACCTCCACTTCCACCCGCCCAGGCAGGTCCTCGCAGCGGATGTCCGTCACCAGATTGCCGAAGATGTCGATGTGGATGACCCGTCAGCGTGATGATCGGGCTAGCCCGGGTCATGAGATCGAGGGGTCCCCTACAGGCCTAGATGCTTGGTCTTGACGTACCACTGGTGCACGTTGGCGAAGCGAGACGCGGGCTCGAAGAGGACGCCCAGGCTCACCCCCCGCACACGCTGATCGATGAAGTAGTTGTAGACAGGGTAGAAGAGGAGGATGCTCGGCACCTCCTGGGCGAAGATCTGCTGAAACTCCCGGTATAGGGCCTTACGCTGCTCCAGGTCAGTGCTCTGGCGGGCCTCGCTCAGGACCTGGTCCAGGTATTGATGGCTGAAGCCAGCCAGATTCAGCCCTTGCCCTCCCGCCTGGGAGCTGTGCCAGGCGGGGTAGGGGTCCGGGTCGTATCCCTGGTCCCAGCCGTAGAGAACCGCCTCGAAGCGGCGGGGCAGGATGAAGTCCTGCACCAGCGCGCTGCCTCCTTGCGATTCCACGCTGATCTCCACTCCCACCTCCTTGAGCTGTCGCCCTATCTCCTGGGCGATGGCGATACGCTCGGGGTCGCTGTCGGTGAGAATCGTCAGGTGCAGCTCTGTCCCCTCCTTCTCCATCACTCCCCGCGAGTTCATCTGCCAGCCACGCTTCTCCAGGAGCGAGCGCGCCTCCTCAGGGTCGTGGTGATTGCTGCTCACGTCGTCGCTGTAGGCCCAGGTGCCAGGGACGATCGGGCTGTTGGCGAGCTGGGCTCGTCCGTCCAGGGTGTCGGCCACGATGGCCTCGCGGTCCAGGGCGTACAGGATCGCTTGGCGCACCCACTTGTCCGCCAGCAGGGGCAAGCGGGTATTGAGGTAGAGGATGGTGTAGCTGTTGCGACGGCTGGTGATGTGCCGCACGTCTTTCGACTGCTCTAGCTGAGCCAGGTCCTCGGCGCTGGCCTCCGGGCCCAGAAGCAGGCCCTGCACGTGCTTCTCTCGCAGTGCCGTAACCGCCGAAGCGTAGTCGGGGAAGAAACGCAGCTCCAGCTCCTCGATCAGCGGCTCGCCCAGGTAATAAGAGGGGTTGCTCTCCAGAAGGGCCCTCTGGCTATCAAGTTCCCTCAGAATGAAGGGGCCAGTGCCGATGGGCTGCTCGTTGAATGGGCTGATCGACAGGCTGTCGGCACTCATCCCCTCCAGCCGGTGGCGGGGCAGGATGCCGATGGTAGCGTAGGCTGGGAAGGGAGCAAAGGGCTGGGGCAGCTCGCAACGGACGTCGAAATCGTCCAGCTTGGCGCACTCCACTCGCTGCCAGAACTGCCCCAGCGATGGCTCGCCCTTGAAGTTGGGGTCGCGCAGGGCGCTCCAGGTGAAGAGCACGTCGTCGGCGCTGAAGGCTGCCCCATCGTGCCAGGTCACATCTCGACGCAGGTGAAACGTATACACGCGGGCGTCGGAGCTCACGTCCCAGCTCTCGGCCAGATCGGGTAGGACCGTCCCGTCGGGACCCAGCCTGGTCAGGCCGGCGAAGACGAGGGCCGCCAGGTCCTTGTCCACCTCATTGAAGGATGTGTACAGGGGATTGACGCGATAGGGGGCTCCCACCACTGCTTCCACGTAGCGGCCGCCGTGGGCGGGCGTTTCTGGCCCCAACGCCCCGCGAGTGGCGTACCACAGGGCCGACAGGCCCACAATACCCAGCACCAAGCTGCCCAGCAGCAGCCAGCGCGAGCGACTGCCTGCCAGTAGGCGAGGTCTGGTCACCAACACGCCTCCCAAGGGTCTGCCCTGAGCCTCCGCCATAGGCGGATCCGCCTCGGGCGGATGCCGAAGGGACGTCCCACAGGTGATGAAGGAGATGCCGCCGTCGTTCCCTGCGAGGCATCCGCGACCTGAGAAGACAAGGCCGCCCTCGCTGCCTCCGTCAGGCCTAGCGAGCGGCGGTAACGCTCAAGGCCGAAATGAAGAGAAAGATGATCACCAGCACTATGGTCAACTGGAAGAGGGTCTTCTCCACACCCCGACGGGTGCGAACGATCGAGCTCGCCCCTGTGCCGAATCCCCCTTCTCCTCTCGCCTGCAGGATCACGATAAAGATCAGGGTTATGGAGACGATGATCTGGGCAACGTTCAGGTACTCCTCATACTTCACGGCTTGTCTCGCTTTGACTCAAGGGGGAAGCTTACGCTCTCACCTAGTCCAGAGCGGTGGCTACCTTCTCCTCCGCCGCCTCCCTCTCCTCTTCCGCTGCGGCATGTTCCAGATGGTTGCGGTCGTCGTACAGTCGGATAATGGCTGTTGCCAGCTTCTTGGGGTCGTGATGATAGCGGTTCTCCTCGCTGACCACATCGGTCAACATGAGGTGTGCCTTCAGAGAAGAACCGCCATCCACCCGCACCGGCTGCGAGTGCCAGGTCTCGGGCAGGCTCTCCTGGATGTTGTTGTTGGCTAGCACATAGCGGAATAGTCCTCTGCCCGCGTGCCTCTCCAGGATCCGCACATGGTCGGCCACATCGAAACCATCGGTCTCGCCGGGCTGGGTGGCCACATTGCACACGTATACCTTCACCGCCGACGAGGCCATGATCGCCCGCTTTATGCCATCCACCAGCAGATTGGGCAGAACGCTGGTAAACAGGCTGCCCGGCCCCACCACGATCATGTCTGCGTCCAGAATGGCTCTGATCGCCTCGGGGCAGGCTAGGGGATTGGCTGGCCGCAGGGAGACCTCCTTGATGCGGCTGTTGCTCCCGGTGATGTTGGACTCGCCCTGGATGGTCTTCTCATCCTCGGTCTTGGCCTCCAGGGTGACATCGACCAGGGTGGATGGCACGATCTGGCCGCGCACAGCCAGAACTCGGCTGGTCTGCTTGATGGCCTCCTCGAAGTTGCCCACCACGCCACTCATCGCTACGATGAACAGGTTGCCGAAGCTGTGGCCGGCCAGGTCCGACCCGTCCGAGAAGCGATACTGGAACAGCCTGGTCATCAGGGGCTCGGCGTCGGCCAGGGCGGCGATGCAGTTGCGCACATCCCCCGGCGGCAGGACGCCCAGTTCGCGGCGCAGGCGGCCCGAGCTACCGCCGTCGTCGGCCACCGTGACTACGGCCATCAGATTGCCCGTGTATTCTTTCAGCCCTCGCAGGAGGATGGACAGCCCCGTCCCGCCGCCGATGGCCACGATCTTCGGCCCTCGCCGCAGGTAGCGCTGGAGGTAGATCGTGCTCACCAGACTGGCGTCACGCTTGTGAGGCAGGACCGCCGATAGTATGGAGCTATTGAGGTGCCAGAGAGCGTAGAAGATCAGGCCCATGCTGGCCACCATGAACATGATGCCGCGCCAGAAGCGGGGGATGAACTGAAGCGTCAGGTAGTAGAAGACGGGATGGAAGGTGTAAGAGACGTAGGCCTCTCGCAGGATGTAGGCAATACCCAGCCCCATTATGGCTACCCCCAGCATCAGCAGCAGCAGCCACCGCTTGATGTGCATGCCCGGGTAGAGCCACTTCAGGAAGTCAGCGTCTTGGAGGCGATGCATCTTCTTCAACTAATAACGCACACTAAACCGAAAGGTTCTATCCACCCTCCGCCAACTTCTGCCGCAGCAACTGGTTCGCCAAGCCCGGATTGGCGCGACCGCCCGTCTCTCGCATCACCTGCCCTACCAGGAAGCCCAACGCTTCCCCCTTTCCCGACTGATAGTCTCTCACGGCCTGGGCGTTCTCTGCAACCACCCTTTCCACCACCGCCGCCAGCTCGTCGGAAGCGCTGATCTGGGTGAGGCTCGCCTCCTCCACGATCTGCCGGGGCGGCTTGCCACTGCGGAACATCTCCTCGAACACTGCCTTGGCGATCTTGCCGCTGATGAGGTCGCTGTCCACCATGTCCAGCATCTCGGCTAGGTGCTCCGGCCTGACCAGGGCGTCGCTCACCTCCAGGCCGGCGGCGTTGAGTAGGCGGGCGAAGTCGCCCAGCATCCAGTTGCTCACCGCCTTGGCCCGGCGACGCAGCGTCGCCTCGTCTTTGCCTGCCAGGGCGGCCAGGGATGCCTCGAAGAACTCCGCCTTGGCCCGCGTCTCCGTCAGGAGGTTCACCTCGTACTCCGTCAGGCCATACTGGCGGATGAAGCGCTCCTTCTTGGCGTCGGGCAGTTCCGGCATCCGGGCCCGAATCTCCTCCACCCACTGGCGGGACAGACTCAGGGGCGGCAGGTCGGGCTCGGGGAAGTAGCGATAGTCGTGGGCGTACTCCTTCGTGCGCTGGGACACCGTGCGCTCCTGGTCGTCTAGCCAGCCACGCGTCTCCTGCTCGATCCGCCCTCCCTCCTGCACGATGCTCCCCTGCCGCTCCACCTCGTAGGCTAGGGCTCGATAGGTGGCGCGAAAGCTGTTCATGTTCTTCACTTCCACCTTGCCCAGGAACTCCTGGCTGCCCAGCGGCCGGATGCTGACGTTGGCGTCGCAGCGGAACTGGCCCTCCTCCCCCTTGGCGGCGGTCACCCCCAGATAGAGGAGGATCTGGCGCAGCCCTGTGAGGAACTGACGCGCCTCCTCCGGCGAGCGTAGGTCGGGCTCGCCGACGACCTCCATCAAGGGCACGCCAGAGCGATTGACGTCCACCAGGCTGTAGGTCTCGCCCGCTTCGTTCTGCATGTGCACCAGGCGAGCGGTGTCCTCCTCCAGGTGGACGCGGGTGATACCGACGCGCTTCCTCTGGCCGTCCACCTTGATGTCCAGCCAGCCGTTGTGGGACAGGGGCATGTCGTACTGCGAGATCTGGTAGCCCTTCACCAGATCCGGGTAGGGGTAGTTCTTGCGGTCGAAGCGGGACACCTCGGGGATCTCGCAGTTGAGGGCCAGGGCGGTCATGATCGTGTACTCGATCGCCTGGCGGTTGATCACTGGCAGGACGCCAGGCATGCCCAGGCAGACGGGGCAGACGTGGGTGTTGGCAGGAGAGTCAGCGTAGTCGGCGCTGCAAGAGCAAAACATCTTGCTCTTGGTAAGGAGCTGGACGTGGACTTCCAGGCCGATTACGGTCTCGTATTCTGTGGCGACGCTAGTCATAGGCAAATCGCACTGTAGTATAGCAGGCGGGGATCTCTGGGACAAGGCTTGCTGGCAACAGGCTGGTGCCGAGGGCGGGATTCGAACCCGCACGGGCCTCCCGGCTCAGCGGATTTTAAGTCCGCCGCGTCTACCATTCCGCCACCTCGGCCCCTTCGGAAGCCTCAGGGCAGGCTCTACAAGACAAAACTCAGAACTCCGGGCAGCGCCCCCGATGTTCTGAGCTTGCTGGCCCCTCTCCAGTGGAGGCGACGGGCGGATTCGAACCGCCGATCGGGGTTTTGCAGACCCCTGCCTTAACCTCTTGGCCACGTCGCCAAAGCTGGAGCGGAAGACGGGATTCGAACCCGCGACCCCCTCCTTGGCAAGGAGGTG